>JASHTP010000462.1 GCA_030040495.1 Alphaproteobacteria bacterium | reverse complement strand
CGGCGCGGAGGGCGCGGTGATCGATCTCGCCGAGGCGCGCGGCAAGCGCTGGAAGCGCGCGCTGGGCGACCGTCGCTGGTGGGTCGGCGTCGCCGCGGCGGCGCTCGTCGCCTTCGTCGTCGGGCTCAGCCTCGGCGGCGGCGACGTCGGCCTCAGCGGCCCGGAGGCGATGAACCCTGCGCCCGGCGCCGAGCTGGTCTCCGACAGCTTTTCCGACAACGTCGCCGGCTATTACAAGCACTATGTCAACATCAGCCCGAACGACGGGCTCATGTTCGACAAGCTGCCGCAGAATTTCCACCTGCCGAACCTGAAGCCCTGGGGGCTCGACTTCCGCGGCGCGCGCTTCCTCATGGCCGACGGCCAGCCGGCCATGGCGCTGATCTACACCACCGACAACAAGGCGCTGGGACCGGTCGTCGTCGTCGTCGCCAACACCACCAAGAGCGACAAGACCGCCGATTTCGATCGGCGCGGCGACATCAACGTGCTGCGCTGGCGCCACCACGGCCACGCCTATGCCATCGTCGGCACGGCGAGCATCAATTACCTCTGGAACATCCATAACGACCTCGCCTATCAGTTCGACACGATCTGAGGCGCCGGTCGTCTCCGCCCCGCCGCCGCACGCGGCGGGCGCCGCGCTTGGGCCGCCCGCCGGCGCCCCCTATGATCGGCCGGCGACAGCGAGGAGCGCCCGCGTCATGGCCGATCCCTTCCCGCGCAAGGGACGCGATCTCAGGCTCGACTTCTTCCGCGGGCTGTCGCTGTTCTTCATCTTCATCGATCACATCCCGAACAATTTCCTCGGCTGGTTCACGCTGCACTCGATCGCCTTCTCGGACGCGGCCGAGGTGTTCATCTTCATCTCCGGCTACACCGCCGCCCTGGTCTACGGCCGCAGCCTGCGCCAGCACGGCGCGCTCCTCGCCTCGGCGCAGATCTACCGCCGCGTCTGGCAGCTCTATGTCGCGCACGTCTTCCTGTTCATGATCTTCATCGCCGAGATCTCCTACGCGGTGCTCGCGGTCCACAACCCGATGTACACTGAGGAGCTGCGCGTCGGCGATTTCCTGCAGGAGCCGCACATCGCCATCATCAAGGCGCTGATGCTGCAGTTCCAGCCCGCCTTCCTCGACATCCTGCCGCTCTACATCGTGCTGCTCGGCGTCTTCCCGCTGGTGCTGCTGGCGCTCGAGCGCGGGCCGCTCTGGGCGCTGCTGCCCTCGGCGGCGCTCTACGCGCTGGTGCTGCGGCACGGCTGGAGCCTGCCCGCCTACCCCGCGACGAACGTCTGGTTCTTCAATCCGCTCGCCTGGCAGTTCCTGTTCGTCATCGGCGCCAGCGCCGGCCACGCGCGGGTCAGCGGGAACTGGCCCTTCCCGCGCGGCCCCTGGCTGTCGCCGCTCGCCGTGGCGCTCACCGGCTTCCTCGTCATCGTCAATCTGAGCTGGCTCATCCACGGATTGTGGGACCCGTTCCCCGCGCTCCTGGCCAAGCCGCTGCTGCATTACACCATCGACAAGACCAACCTCGCGCCGCTGCGCATCGTCAATTTTCTCGCCCTGGCGCTGGCCACCGTCCATTTCGTGCGGCCGGACAGCGCCTTCCTGCGCTGGCGCGCGGCCTATCCCGTCATCCTCTGCGGCCAGCATTCGCTCTACATCTTCTGCCTCGGCATCGTGCTCGCCTTCTGCGGCCATTTCGTGCTGACCGAGTTCTATGCCGCGCTGCCGATGCAGATCCTCGTCAACCTCGTCGGCTTCGCGCTGATGATCGGCACCGCCGCGCTCCTCGCCTGGTACAAGGCGGCGAGCGCCGCCGGTCCGGCGCGATCCTCGGCCCCGGCAACGCCCTCGGAGTGAGCGCGATGACGCGTCTCCCGCTGCTGCTCGTCCTTGCCCTCGCCATGCTGCCGCTGCCGGCGGCGGCCGGACCGGATTGCGCCGTTCCCGGCGAGATCCTGTTCGACGATCCCGCGCTGCCGATCGTCGCCGCGCGGTTGAAGGCGAAGCAGCCGATCACCATCGTCGCCATCGGCGGCGCCTCGACCGCCGGCATCGCCGCCGCCGATCCGGCGCGCGACGCCTATCCCCAGCGCCTGCAGGAGGTGCTGCGCCGGCGGCATCCCGACGTGGCCATCACCGTCCTCAACAAGGGCGTCGCGCGCCAGACGACGCAGGAGATGGTCGACCGCTTCGCGAGCGACGTCTATCCGCTGGCGCCGACCCTGGTGATCTGGGAGACCGGCACGGTCGACGCGGTGCGCGGCGTCGATGTCGACCTCTTCGCCGGCGCGCTCGAGACCGGCCTCGCCGCGTTGCGGGACCACAAGCTCGACGTTATGTTGATGAACATGCAGTACAGTCGAAGTACGGACTCGGTGATCAATTTCGCGCCCTACCTCGAAGCGATGGCACAGAGAGCGGACATCGACGAGGTCTACCTGTTCCGGCGGTTCGAGATGATGGAATATTGGAGCGAGAACGGCGTATTCGAATTCGCCGAAGTCCCCAGGGGGCAGCGCTCGGCGCTTGCCGCCAGCGTCTATGATTGCCTCGCCGAGCGCCTCGCCGACGCCATCGAGCACGCCGCGCAATGAGCGGAGCGGCGCGCGATCACCGGGCGCCGCATCGCCGCCACACGCTGGCGGCGCTGGCGCTCATCGCGCTCGCCGCCGCGCTCCCCATCCTGATCTCGCCCGGCGGGCGCGGCGCCGGCGCGGCGATCGACCGCTGCGTGCTGCCCGCCGAGTTCGGCTCGCTCGACGGGCCGTTGCCGCGCACCGCGGCGCGGCTGCATGCCGGCCGGCCGCTCACCATCGTGGCGTTCGGCTCCTCCTCGACCCAAGGCATCGGCGCGTCGCGGCCGGAATTCACCTATCCGAGCCGGCTCGCCGCGCTGCTCGGCGCGAAGCTCCCGGGCGTGACGATCCGCGTCTTGAACCGCGGCGTCGGCGGCGAGATGGCGCCGCAGATGCTGGCGCGCCTCGACCGCGACGTGCTGGCGGCGAAGCCCGACCTCGTCATCTGGCAGCTCGGCACCAACAGCGTGCTGCACGATCGCGACCCCGCCGACGAGATCGAGCTGGCGCGCAGCGGCATCGAGCGGATCAGGGAAGCCGGCGCCGACGTCATGCTGATGGATCTGCAATACGCGCCCGCGGTGCTGCGCCACGCCTATTACCGCGAGATGCTGCGCGTGCTGGCGGGGCTGGCGCGCAGCGAGAACGTGCCGCTGGTCCGCCGCTTCGCCATGATGCGCCACTGGGCGGAGGATGGCGGCATGAAGCTGCCGGCGATGCTGGCGCCCGACCGGCTGCACATGTCGGACGCCGGCTATGACTGCCTGGCACGCCAGGTCGCCCGCGGCATCCTCGCCGCCGGCGATACGCGGAAGAAGATTTAGCGCAGAGCAAGCAAAGGATGCGCGAAGGACGCCAAGGTCCTTTTATCGCGCTTCGCGCCCTCCGCGCGTCCTCCGCGTCCTCCGCGCTGAAGCCTTCCCTTAGAGACCGGCGCAGCTTAGGGCGTCAGCACCGCGCGGCCGATGACGCGGCCGGCCTTGAGCTCCTCGAGCACCGCGTTCGCCTCGGCGAGCCGGTGCTCGTGCACCGGCACCGGCGGCACCTTGCCGGCGCCGGCCAGCGCCAGCAGTTCCTTCATCTCGGCGAGGCTCCCGGTATAGGCGCCCTGGATGGTGATGGCGCGCATTGGCACCAGCGGCAGGCTCAGGGTGATCTCGCCGCCGAAGAGGCCGACGATGACGTATTTGCCGCCCTTGGCGATGGCGTCGATGCCGAGCCGCGCCGTGGCCGAGGCGCCGACGAAGTCGATGGCGGCGCCGATCGACGCCTTGGCCGCCTCCTGCGCCCGCTTCACCGCGTCGGCGGCGCCGGCATCGATGGCGGCGAGCGCGCCCGCCTTGAGCGCCGCCTCGCGCTTGCCGGGATCGATGTCGGCGACGACCGCGCCCAATCCGCCCAGCGCCTTGAGCAGCGAGAGGCACATCAGGCCGAGCCCGCCGGCGCCGATCACCAGGATCGGCTGCTCCCTGAAGATGGCGGCGCCGACCCGCTTCAGCGCGCCGAAGGCGGTGATCCCCGAGCAGGCGAAAGGCGCCGCCTGCGCCGGGCTGAGCCGGCCGAAATCCAGGAGGTAGCGCGCATGCGGCACCAGCACGTGGTCGGCATAGCCGCCGGGCTTCTGCACGCCGAGGAAGCGCGGCGTCATGCAGAGCTGCTCCTCGCCGCGCCGGCAGACCGGGCAGGCGCCGCAGCCGATCCAGGGATGCACCAGCCGCTTGTCGCCGATCTTGACGCCGCTCGCCTCAGGCCCGAGCGCCACCACCTCGCCGACGATCTCGTGGCCCATGGTGAGCGGCGGCACCAGGCCGCGGTCCCTGACGGTGAGCTTCTTGCCGCCGCCGAGATCGTACCAGCCTTCCCAGATATGGAGGTCGCTGTGGCAGACGCCGGCGGCCAAGGTGCGCAGCAGCACCTCGCTACCCTGCGGCTTCGGCGTCGGCTTCTCCGTCGGTTTGAGCGGCGCGCCAAAATCGACGACATCGTAGCTCTTCATGTCCGTCCTCCCGATGGGCTTTGGCGGAAGCTTAGGCGAGCGGCGGCGCCGTGCCAACCGCGCCGCCGGCGCAGGCGCTGTCCTGACCAGGGCGCGAACCCACACGCGGCGCGAGGTGGAGCGGCTTGCCAGAGTCCGCTGTGGAACCGTACGCAGCTCCGGCACCTTGAACGTCGGTTCGACCGGCGCGCGCGATAGGGCGGAAGAGCTCGGCGTGATCCTCGTCGACGCTCTCAACGGCGGCGTTCTCGACCTCGGTTTTCGAGCCCGCAGCCATCCTGCAGACCGCCACGCTGAAGGCGTCGACGATCAGAAACAACGGCGCGGGGTCGGCGCGCAGGCCGCGCAACTCCTTGATTCCAAGCCCGAAGGCACTACGGGACGCGACCCTCCGCGACGATCGCCTCAAGCCCGACGGCGGTCTTCTCGCGTGACCTTGACGACAATTCCTGCTCTCATGACCGGAGCCTGAGACGCTTCCGGCGATTCAAGGATCGTCCGAAGACGAGAGAAGCGCAAGCCGAAGGGGGGCGGTCTCGACGACCGCATCGATTTTCTGAAAGCACGGACAATGGCGCGGCATCGAGTCGAAGCGCAAAGCGACCCTGTCGTTTCGGCGATCCAGCGGGTTCTCGAGGCGGAACGCATCGCCGAAACGCAACTGCAACAGCGCCGGGAGCAGGCACAGGCGATGGTCGCGGCGGCGCGCGATACTGCCGCGGCGATCACGCGGCGGGCAAACGCCCGCGCCGTGACGCTGCACACCACGTACCTGCAAAAGATCGCGCGCGACATCGCCGGGCTTGCGCATCCGACCAGCCCGACGAGCGACATCGCCGAAAGTCGGAGCGCCATGGCGGCGTGGTCGGAAGCCGCCGCGCGCCTTGCGGCGAAGCTCACCGGCGGCGAAGATGAGTCGCCGCGCTGAGTGGAGCTATGTTCAAGCAAGGCTGCAAGCCCGCCATGGCGAGCGCCTGCGCGAACCGGATTGGCGCCTGCTCGAGGCCGCCAAAACGCTTGGGCACTTCATCGAGCGATCACGGTCGACGTCGCTGCGACGGTTCACCGGTCACATGAACGCGCAGATGACGAGCCACACGATCGAGCGCAGTCTGCGCGTCGAATGGCGGGGCTATGTCGCCGAGATCGCCGCCTGGACATCGCCGGCCTGGGAGCCGGCCGTGCTCTGGGCCGCGCATGTTCCGGATCTTGCGGTGCTGCACCGGCTGCTCGACGGCAACGCCCCGGACTGGGCGCGCGAAGATCCGGTATTCGCCGCGCTCGCGAGCAGGGACCGCCAAATCGGCGCCGCCAACCTCGAAGGTTCCCTCTTCTTCCCGCTCTTCTCCGCGCTGCCGCCGACGAAACCGGGAAACGGCGGACTTGCCGGGCTCTGGCTCGCGCATTGGGAATCCCTCTGGCCGCGACGCAGCGCGACGGATTGCCGGTGGATCACGCGGCTTGTGGAGGTGGTGAAGGACCATACCGGGCAGCTCGCGCGAGCCGGCGCTCGCGAGACGAGCGGCGCCTACCGCCAGGACCTGGCGCACGCGCTGACGCGAATGTTTCGGCGGCGGAGCTTCACTCCGGTCGCGGTGTTCTGCCATCTCGCGCTCGTTGCCCTGGACCTGGAGCGTTTGCGTGGCGGGCTCGTGCGCCGGCGGCTGTTCGACATCGAGCGCGCGCAGGAGGCGGCATGACGCTTCGGCCGATTTCCGCGCGCTGGTTCGAGCTGGTCACCGTCCATAAAGATTTGGCAAGGGCGATGGAATGCCTGTCGCGGACGGGTGCGGTGGAACTCGAAGCCCGCGGTCACGCGACCGAGCGCCTGCTGTTTTCCGACATTGACGAGCAGGTCAATGCCCACCGCGAGCTGTCAAAGCGCTATCAGACCCATTGGCCGCCCCCGGCGTCGGCGGGCAAACGCCGCCCCGAGCACTTGCTCGAGACACTGAGCTCCGCCCGTCAGCGGCTGACCGCCTGGACCAAGGAAGCCGACCCGATCATTGCCTCGATCGAGCGGCGGTCCCAGGAGGCTACGGACCTCGAGCAATTGAAAGAGGCTTTGACCTGTTCCGGCCCCGATTTCCCGGACCTCCAGCTGCTCGCCGGCGCCGGCCCGCGGTTGCAGGCCAGGATGCTGCTGCTGCCGGCAGGGACGACATTGCGCGAAATCGAAGCCCTCGTCCTCTTCAAGTCCTGGCGCTCGCCGGTTGCAAGCTACGTCCTCGTGGTGGGTCGGCAAGGCGACATCGGCCAGCTCGAAACGCAGCTCCCCGGCCTCAAAGGACGCGTCATTCCGCTTCCCGGCTGGCTGCCATCCTCGGTCGCAGCGGCCCTGTCGGCGATTTCGGAACGGCTGGCCGCTCTCGGAAGCGAGATGGAGGCGCTGAAGAGTGAGCTTGCCGCGTTATCCCTGCGGTTCGAGATCGCGAGCGCCCTGGGCGACATTGCTCTCGTCGAATGGTTCAATCAGTACGCGAAAGACCTGCGTGGAAGCGAACGGCTCGCCTGGGTCACCGGCTGGACCAGCGATCAGGAGGGAACGGCGCTGCGCCGCGCGCTGGACGCGGAGGGCGTGCACTACATTCTCAGGCTCTCGGAGGCGCCGGTTGGAGCAAACGCGCCGACGGTGCTCGCAAACCCGGGCTGGGCCCGCATGTTCGAGATCTTTGCTCGACTGCTCGGCGCGCCCGCGCGCAATGAAAGCGATCCAAGCCTCATCCTCGCCGTGATTGCGCCTCTTGTTTTCGGCTTCATGTTTGGCGATGTGGGCCAGGGACTGGTCATTCTGATTGCCGGTCTTGTTCTCGGGCGCCGCATCCCGTTGACGCGGATGCTGGTGCCGGGCGGCATCATGGCCATCGTCTTCGGCATCCTGTTCGGCAGCGTGTTTTGTCGCGACGACCTTGTTCCGGCGCTATGGATTCATCCGCTGGCCGACCCGGTCACGACGTTGATCGCGGCGATTGTCGTCGGAGCGGTCGTCCTCTTGATCGGCATGCTGCTCGACGCCGTTCAGGCGCATTGGCGGGGCGAGGCGTCGCGCTGGTGGGGATGCCGGGCGGGCCTCCTGGCCGCCTATCTTGGCCTGTTGATCTCCCCGCTGAGGCTGGAGGGCCTGGCGCTCGCGGCGCTCGGCGCGGGCTGGTACATCCTCGGTTCGGCGGCCCTCGCCGAAGCGGGCAAGCTCGGCGTCTTGATGCGCGCCGCAGGCGAATTCATCGAGCAGATCCTGCGGCTGCTCGTCAATACCGTCTCGTTCGCGCGCGTCGGGGCCTTCGCGCTCGCGCATGCCGGCTTGTCCAGCGCCATCCTGGATGTGGCCGCCGCGACCGGGCTTGTCGGCTACTGGATCGTGCTCGCGCTTGGTAATGTGCTGGTCATCGCGCTTGAGGGGCTGGTCGTCAGCATCCAGACTACGCGATTGATGCTGTTCGAGTTCTTCATCCGCTTCCTTACCGCCGGCGGACGCCCGTTCAAACCGATTCGCCCGCCCGACATCACCAAGACAGATATCTCGCAGCCAGGGCTAGGGGGTGCAGCATGAGAACGGACTTGCGGATCCCGGCCGCGGTGCTGGCGCTGTCGGTTGTCGTTGCCATCGGCGTGACCGTGTTGTTGTTGGAGACGAGCGCTGCGGGTGCGGCCGACGCGACGCGCACGGCGATCGTCGAATCCGGCGTGGCGCAATGGGCGATGATTGCCGCCGCCCTCGCCGCAGGACTTTCCTCTCTGGCGGCCGGCTATGCGGTCGCGGTCGTCGGCAGCGCGGCGGTCGGCGCTCTTGCCGAAAAGCCCGAGCTGCTCGGTCGGCTGCTGATCCTCGTCGGCTTGGCGGAGGGCATTGCCATCTACGGCCTCATCGTCGCCGTCCTGATCCTCAGCCGGATCGGCTGACATGGGCGCCATCATCTTCATCGGCGACGAACTGACGGCGGCCGGTTTCCGTCTGACCGGTATCGAGACGATGACGCCGACGCCCGATGCGGTCCCGAACGCCTTGGCGGAAGCGAGAGGCCGGGCGGGGCTCATCATCATGACTGCCGAGCTTGCGCGCCACGTGCCGCCATCCGAGCTCGAGGCGGCGCTGCTTTCCGAGGCGCCCGCCGTCGCCGTCATTCCCGACATTCTCTCCGGCACGTCGCCGCCCGATTTGGCCAGGAGGATCAGGGGCGCCCTGGGTATCGAAAGTTGAACGAGACCGGCCTGATCCCCACCACGCAATCCGAGGCGTTGCTGCAAGAGATCGAACAGCAAACGCAGGACGAAATGCGGACCATCGCCGACACGGCAGAGCGCGAGGCAAGCGCCATCGTTGCGCAGGCCCACGCAACCGCGCGCCGGCAGATGCACGGCGCGATCGCGGACCTTCGGCGCGAAGCTGAACGCCGTATGGCGCACGCCAGGGCCCAGCTTGAAACCGAGGCGCGCCTGCGCGCCCAGCAGCACGCGGTCGAAGCCCTCCGGCAAGCCTGGCCATTGCTGGTCGAGGCGCTGGCTGAGCGATGGCAAGACCCCGCGGCCCGGCGGAAGTGGACGGATGGCGCTGCTCGTCAAGCGCGCGACCGGCTGACGGCCGGAAGCTGGACGGTCGATCACCCCGCGACCTGGAGCGCCGACGAACAGCGGCGGTTCCGCGACGCGCTCGGTGCCGGCGCCAACGCCGAAATCTCCTTTGCCATCGACCCTGATCTCGCGGCCGGGCTTCGCATCCGCGCCGAGCGGGCCACGCTCGATGCGACGCCGCAGGGGCTGCTGGCGGATCGTTCGACGATCACCGCGCTGCTCCTCCATGAGATCGATCGCGGGAGCGGCGGATGAAGGCGGGGATAGAGGGCAGCGAGGCGGGTCGATGAGCGAGGCCGTAATCCGCTCGATCGGCGGTCCCGTGCTCCACGCGCGCGCCAAAGGGGCGTTTCGCGTTGGCGAGGTGATCGAGATCGGCGCGCGGCGGTTGCCGGGCGAGGTGATCCGCCTCAAGGAAGAGGAATTGGTCGCTCAGGTCTACGAGGACACGACCGGGCTGCGCCCGGGCGACCCGGTCTATGGCACGGGCGGCCCGCTTGCGGTGCGTCTGGGCCCGCATCTTCTCGGCAGCATTTTCGACGGCTTGCTGCGCCCGCTTGATGGCGCCCTCGATCGGGAGGCTTTGCCTCGCCAAGGCGGCGGGCAGTTCCGTTTCCGTCCCCTGGCCACAGCAGGCCAGGCGCTGGGGCCAGGATCGCCGTTCGGTGAGGTGCCGGGCGGCGGCATAAATCAGCTCTGTCTCCTGCCGCCGCAGCTTGCGGGTACGGTCGAGAGCATCGCCGAGGAAGGGACATTCGCCGCCGACACGAACCTCTGCACGATCCGCACCCCTGCGGGCGCGCTGCGCGAGGTTGGTTTTTTCCGGCACTGGCCGGTGCGCCAGGCGCGGCCGGTGCTCGAACGCTTGCCGAGCGATGAGCCCATGATCACCGGACAGCGCATTCTCGACACGCTCTTCCCGGTGGCGCGGGGCGGGCGCGCGGCGCTGCCGGGCGGGTTTGGCACCGGCAAGACGGTCCTGCAGGAGACGCTCGCGAAGTGGTGCGATGCGGATGTCATCGTCTATGTCGGCTGCGGCGAGCGCGGAAACGAGATGGCCGAGGTCCTGCATGACTTCCCTTCGCTCGTCGATCCCCGTACCGGTCGCCGATTGATGGAGCGCACCGTCATCATCGCCAACACCTCGAACATGCCCGTGACCGCCCGCGAGGCGAGCATCTACACGGCGGTGACGGTCGGCGAGTACTTCCGGGATCAAGGGCTTCACGTCTCGCTGATGGCCGACTCGACGAGCCGCTGGGCCGAAGCTCTGCGCGAGGTGTCCGGCCGTCTCGGAGAACTTCCCGGAGAAGCGGCTTACCCGGCCTATCTCGCCTCGAGGCTCGCCGAGTTCTACGAACGCGCGGCACGGGTGAGGACGCTCGCCGGCGGAATCGGCTCTCTGACGATCATCGGCGCCGTCAGTCCGCCCGCGGGCGACTTCTCGGAGCCGGTGACGAGCCACACCAAGCGCTATGTCGGCGCCTTCTGGGGCTTGGACCGCGAAAGAGCGCAGGCGCGCTTCTACCCGGCGATCCACCCCCTTCAATCCTACTCGGAGGGCGCGGGGCGCTTCGCATCGTGGTGGACCGAGCGCGGCAATCCCGACTGGGTGGCGCAACGAGAGCGGCTGCTCTCGCTCCTGGAAAGCCAGGCCGATCTCGAACGGATGGCGAGAATCGTCGGCAAGGATGCATTGCCTCCGGCACAGCAGCTCACCCTGTTGTGCGCCGAGCTCGTCAACGAATCATTCCTGCGCCAGTCCGCAGTCTCGCCGGTCGACCGCTTTTGCTCGCCGGAACGGCAGACGGCGATGCTCAGGGTCATTCTGCGGTTCATCGAGCTGGCCGAAGCCGCGCTCGAGCGCGGCGTCGCCCCTCAAACCATCGCGGAGCTCGCCATCCTGCGCCGGCTGCAGCGGATGGGCGAGGAGATCGGCGAGGATCGCCTCGATCGAATTCCCGCGCTGCGCGCGGATCTGGAAGCCGCGATGGCCGACATCGAAGGAGCGCCACGCCATGCGGCCTGAACTCTCGGTGCAGGGGACCGCGACCGCGATCGAGGGGCCGCTGCTGTTTCTCAGGCGCAATGTGGAGGTCGGCCTGAACGAGGCCGTGGAGATTATCGGCGAGGGCGAGAAGCCGAGGCTTGGCCGCGTCGCCGCCCTTGACGAAACGGTCCTGGTGATCGAGGTCCTGGAATCGACCGGCGGGCTGGGCCTGCAGGACGTCCGCGTTCGCTTCTTCGGAGAGCCCCTCCACGCCGCGCTCGGCCCCGGTCTCCTCGGCCGGATCTTCAACGGCGTCGGTCAACCGGCGGACGGCGGGCCGCCGGTTGCCCTCGCCAGACGGTTGCGCATCGACGGCACCCCGATCAATCCCGCGTCACGAGAGCTGCCGAAGGACTTCATCGAGACGGGCATCTCCGCGATCGACCTCATGAACAGCCTGGTTCGAGGACAGAAGCTGCCGCTCTTTTCGGGCGGCGGTCTGCCCCACGATCGCATCGCCACCGAGATCGCGCAGAATGCGCGGTTGCGCGGCGAAGGCGAAGGCGCGTTCGCCATCGTTTTCGTCGGGATCGGCATCTCGCACGAGACCGCGGAGGCTTTTCGCCGGGCGATGCAGGATTCCGGCGCATTGGCCCATACGGCGATGTTCCTGAACCTTGCGAGCGAGCCGTCGACCCAGCGCCTGTTGACGCCGCGCTGCGCGTTGACGGCGGCCGAGTATCTGGCCGCGGAAGAGGGTCGCCACGTCCTCGTCATCATGACCGACATGACGAACTACTGCGAGGCGCTTCGCGAGGTATCGGCGAGCCATGGCGAAGTTCCGAGCCGCAAGGGCTATCCGGGCTACATGTATTCCGATCTCGCCTCGATCTACGAGCGCGCGGGATACGTTCGCGGCGTCAAGGGAACCATCACCCAGCTGCCGATCCTGACCATGCCGGCCGAGGACATAAGCCATCCGATCCCCGATCTGACCGGCTACATCACCGAAGGCCAGGTGGTGCTCGACAAGACGCTCGATCACAAGGGCGTCTATCCGCCGATCAACGTGCTGCCGAGCCTGTCGCGTCTCATGGACCAAGGGACTGGCGCGGGCTACACGCATGCCGACCACCCGTCGCTGGCCGGTCAGCTCTTTGCTTCCTATGCCAAGGCAGTCCGCGTGCGGCTGTTGGCAAGCGTCGTCGGCCGCGACGGATTGACCGAGATCGATCGGGACTACCTGGAATTTGCCGACCAGTTCGAGCGCCGCCTCGTCCATCAGGTCGGCCGCCGGACGCTCGAAGACAGCATGGAGCTGGGCTGGCGCGTCCTGGGTCGGCTCCCGCGGGCCGAACTGACCCGCCTGTCGGACGCGCAGATTTCCCGCTACATCCGGCCCGATCGCGAGGGAAAGCCGCATGCGTGAAGTCACGCCGACGAGAAGTGCGGCGCTCGAGCTCGCGGATGAACGCAGGCTCATGCGACAGGGCTACGAATTTCTCGATGAGAAGCGCGTGCTTCTCGCGACCGAAATGCTCCGCCAGCTTCGGGCCTACCGGGAACGGTCCGAGCGCGTCGCCGCTGAACTGAAACTCGCCGTCGGCGCCCTGGCGACGGCCGTCGAGCGGCACGGCCTCGATGATCTGCAGGTCTATCCGGTGCCGCCCGTGCCCACCTCGAGCCCGGCGAGCGACAGGAAGCGGTTTCTCGGCGTTCCTCTGCTGACGATCGGCGCGTTCGCGGAAACCGCCAGCGTCCCGCCGCAGGCGATCGATCCGTCACCCGAAGCAAGAGCTTGCCGAGCAGCGTTCGAGCGGCTGTTGCGGGCCGCGGCGGAGATGGGGGTGGTGGCAGGTAATTTGTATCGCCTGGCCCGGGAGTACCGGCGGACCGAGCGTCGCGCCAAGGCGCTCGAAAATGTCCTCTTGCCGGAAGTCGAAGAGGCGATGAAGCGCATCGATGAGCAACTCGACACTTTGGATCGTGAGGATACGATCCGCGCAAGGTGGTCGCGGGGCGACGGCGCGCGGCCTTCGAGCTGAGCGCCGAAGGTCGAATCGGGCGAAAGCCGCGGTGAAAAACCGGCGGCGAGATATCGCCTCCGAGGCTGTCGTCCGTGAAGAATGCGGGTTGATGGCGCTTCAGGGAGATTGCGAGGGGACGCGCGCCGGCGCGGTCGCGCCGCCTATGCCGAAGCCGGAATCCGCTTTCGTGAGGAGTATGTCAACCAGGGGCAAATATGAGGCAAGGTATTCGCCGCACCGTCCGATCGGCACACGGCAAGGCCCGCTTCTCGGTTGCGGCGCTCGCGTCACTCTGTCTTTCGGCCGGATGCGCTCTGCAAGGGGGGACGGAGATCCGCGCGACCAGCGTGCCCGACGCGGGTTGGCCGATGTACAATGGCGGCTATTCGGCTGAGCGGTTTTCTCCGCTGCAGCAGATCAACACCAGGAACGTAGGCTCGCTTCAGCAGGTCGGCCGCTATCAGCTGCCCGTCGCCGGGCGCTTTGTGAACGGGCCCGTCGTGATCGGCGACACGATGTACATCACTTCGGCCGGCGACACCTTTGCGATCGATGCGCGCACGGGGGCGTTGCGCTGGTCGCACCACTATCCCATCACGAGCCTGGGGAATGGGGTTTCCGTGCGCGGCATCGCCTACGCCGACGGGCGGCTCTTCAGGGGCGCTTCCGATGCGCACCTCATAGCGCTCGACGCGCGGACGGGGCGGATGGTGTGGGACGTGGCGGCGGCTGATCCCGAAGCGGGCGAATACTTCACGATGGCGCCGATCGTGTGGCGGAAACGCGTCTTCATAGGCAACGCCGGCGGAGACATCGGCGCGGTCGGCCATGTCCGGGCTTTCGATACCGACACCGGTCGGCGCCTTTGGAACTTCGATGTCATCCCGTCCGTCGGCCCCGCGGCGGCCACGTGGCCGAAGGATCCCGGCAGGCGTAGGGCGGGCGGCGGCATGTATTCGTCGCTCGCGCTGGACGAGGCGACGGGAATTCTCTACGTGCCGACAGGCAATCCCGGGCCGGATTTTGCGGGCGCTTACCGGCCGGGGGATAATTTGTACAGCTGCTCGGTCGTCATGCTCGACGCCGCGACAGGGGCTCTGCGCGGCTACCACCAGTTCACGCGCAACGACGTCCACGATTGGGACATTGCGGCGAGCCCCGTCCTGTTCACCTCGAAGGCGGGGCGTCCGATGGTGGCGGTCGGGAGCAAGGATGGCAACCTCTATGGGCTCAGCCGCGATCTCGCGTCCGTGGCCTTCCAGACTGGCGTCACGCGCATCGAAAACGGCGACGCGCCGATAACCGCGAGCGGCACACATTTCCGCCCGGGAACCAATGGCGGCGTCAACTACAACGGACCGGCCTACGACCCACCGCTCAATGCGCTCATCGTCAACGCCACTGACTCGGGCTCGACCATTCGCTTGGCCGCCCCCGATACGCTTCGGCCCGAGCCGCGCAAGCCGTTCCTCGGCTCCTCGAACCTCTTCGGCGATGACGACGCCGAGACGGTGGGCTGGACCACCGCCGTGGACGCCGACAGCGGACGCGTGCTGTGGCGGCGCCAGGCGCCGACCCCGATGACCGCCGCGGTGACCCCGACCGCTGGCGGCGTCGTCTTCACGGCCGACGCGCAAGGCAAGTTCCTCGCGCTCGACGCGGCCACCGGCACCGTGCTGCTCGAAAAGAACCTGGGCCATCCGATCGGCGGTGGCGTCATAACCTACGCAATCGGCGGCACGCAGTACGTCGCCGTGGCGGCCGACATGAACAATCCCACGGTGCAAACGAGGAGCGCCCCGGGGTTCGTCGCCATCTTTGCGCTGCCTGCGCAGTAAGGGGCCTCGGCGGGGCATGTCCGGTTCGGCTCGACCACCGCCCCAGCTGGACGGGTAGAGCGCGTCTGCCCTGAAGCTCGGTTCGTCTCGGCCACAGGTGCTTCGGCCGGAGCGGCGGCTTCGGCCCCGGCATGCGCCCGCGCGGCGTCTCGGAACCCTTGCGGTCAGGTCCGCTGGCTGTCGCTCATTCTCGGGAGACGAGACGCCGACACGGAACGTGCGCCGCCGTGCCAGCCCGTCGCGTCCACCGCCGAGCGGGCGTGACGGCGCTCACAATCGCGGTCCGTCGTCGCTCGACTGCCGCGGAGCCCGGGCGGTGCGGTCGGGCCGGCGCCGCGAGCGGTGCCGCGCCAAGGTCAGAGGCGTTCGCGACTTCGGTATGCCGTGAATGAAGTTGTAGCGCGCCACGTGATAGCTCGGATCGAAGCCGTAGAAATTGAGGTGCATGCGGGCGATTTCCTCGGCGCGGTAGGCTTCGAGCGGCTTTTCGGCCTCGTCTCGGTCGCGGCGGCGGCGTTTTTCGGCGAGCCGCGTCGCGAAATCCGCTTCCGTCGCCAGCGCGCGAGCGGCCGCGGCGATCGCTCCGCAGCCGTCGCTCGACGATGGCGGCAGGATGCGGTCGACGAGACCGAGCCGGCGCGCTTCCTCGACGCCCATGGGCAGCCGGGCCTGCGTCACCAGCTGCGCATTCGCCGCGCCCAGACGGCGCGGCAGCAGATAGGTCCAGTATTCCGAGCCGTAGAGATTGCCCATGTCCTTGTAATGCGGATTGAGCACCACGCCCGCTCTCGCCCAGACTTCGTCCGCCGCAAGCGCGACGAAGACGCCGCCGGCGCCGGCGCCGCCGCGCAGCGCGGAAACGACGAGGCGGTCGGTGGTGGTGATGATCTCGCGGGTAAGGTCGTTCATGGCGTGGATGTTGCGCCAGGATTCGTCCGCCGGGCTGGCGGCCGCCTCGATGAGACCGAGATGAATGCCGTTCGACCAGTAGTCGGGGCCGCCCATCAGAACCAGCACGCGGGTCGGCCGCGCCAGCGCGGCGAGATAGGCGGCGCGCAACGCCTCGCACTGAGCCGTGCCCATCGCTCCGTTGTAGAAGGCGAAATGGAGATAGCCGACCGGCCCGTCCTCGAGGTAGCGGATCGGCGCATAGCCGGCGACCGTCGGCAAATCCGCGCTCTCCGCCGCGAAGACCTGCGTCGCCGGCAGCTTCAGCGCCTTGTCGCGCTCCTCGCGGACATGGCCGATCCAGACCGCGCCGTCGCTCGTGGCGCGGGCGAGGGCGCCGTCGCAGCGTGCGACGACGGCGCCCGGCCTGCCGGAGAGCCGGTCGGCCCGGTGGGCGTCGTAGAGGCGGACCGGACGGCCGAACAGCGCGTCGCGAACGCCCGGCCTGCCGTCGGCGCTGCGGATCTTGCGCAGAACCGCGTCGGTCGAATCGGCGGTCCAGTCGATCGCACGGTCGCTCTGTCGGCAGGGCGGACGGCGCCGGCCGCGAACCGCCGGATCGGCCGGGTCGGGCCGGCGCGGCACGAAGGCGCCCGACTCGAGGCGCGCCAGCGCAGCGATCACCGCTTCCACCGCCGCATCGGTGACCTCGCGGCGGTAGAGGCTCGACTTGGCGGCCGCCCGCATCGGGAAGCTTGCCGACGCCCAGACCGGTCCGGCATCCATCTCGGCTTCCGCCTCGAGCACGGTGACGCCCCAGTCGGTCTCGGCCTCGAGCACCGCCCAGTCGAGCGCCGAAGGACCGCGGTCGCCGACGATGCCCGGATGCACGATCAGGCAGTGGCGGCTCTGCCAGACATCCCGCGCGATCGCCCGCCTGAGGAACGGGGCGAGGATCACCTCCGGATCGAACAGCGCCACCGCTTCGCGGGTCAGCTCGTCATTGACGTCGAATTCGACCGAAACCTCGTGGCCGCGCTCGGCCAGCTCGACCCAGAGGCGCTGGGACAGGCTGTTGAAGCTGTGGACGAGGAGCAGGATGCGCATGGCGGCGTCAACAGATCCGGGGGAGCTGCTCGCCGGAAAGCCAATCGACGATGCGCCCGCCGCCGAAGCCCGTGGTCATCTGCACGAAACGCTGCTCGTCGTCGACCGCCCCGCCGATGATCGCCGCGTCGCGTCCGAGCGGATGGGCGCGCATGGCGGCGAGCACGGCCTCGCAAGCGTCCGGCGCGACGATGGCGACGAGCTTGCCTTCATTGGCGACGTAAAGCGGGTCGAGCCCGAGCAGCTCGCAGGCCGCGGCCACCTCCGGCTTCACCGGCAGCGCGGCCTCGCTGAGGCGGAACCCCACCGCCGACTGCTGCGCAAGCTCGTTGAGCGTCGCCGCGAGGCCGCCGCGGGTCGGATCGCGCATCACCCGCAGGCCGTGACCGCCGGCCCGGACCATCGCCGCGACGAGACCGTGGAGCGGCGCCGAGTCCGAGACGAGCTCGGTCTCGAATGACAGGTTCCGGCGCTTCGACATGACGGCGATCCCGTGATCGCCGATCGTCCCGGACAGGAGCACGCGGTCGCCCGGTCGCACCTTGTCCGCCGAGAGGTCGAGCCCGGCCGGGACGACGCCGATGCCGGTCGTCGAGATGAACACGCCGTCGGCCTTGCCGCGCTCGACCACCTTGGTGTCGCCGGTGATGACCGGGACGCCGGTGGCGCGCGCGGCCGCCCCCATGCTGTCGGCGATGCGCTTCAGCTCCGCCAGCGGGAACCCCTCTTCGAGGATGAAGCCGGCGGCGAGATAGAGCGGGCGCGCGCCGGCCATGGCGACGTCGTTGATGGTGCCGTGGACGGCGAGCGAGCCGATGTCGCCGCCGGGAAAGAACAGCGGCGAGACGACGTAGCCGTCGGTGGTCATCACCATGCGCCCGCCGGCGAGGTCGAAGGCGGCCTGGTCATTGCCGCGCCTGAGCCATTCGTTGTCGAGAGCCTCGTGGAAGATGTCGGCGATCAGCTGCACCATCGCGCGCCCGCCGGCGCCGTGCGAGAGATCGACGCGGCCGTTCCTGATGTCGAGCTTGCGCCGATAGGTCTTCGCGGTCATGACGCCTTCCGCGCCCGGTCCCGGAAGCGCCCATAGGTCCAATGCGCGGCACAGGCGCCTTCGGCCGAAACCATGCAGGAGCCCATCGGCGTCTCCGGCGTGCACACCGTGCCGAAGAGCTTGCAGTCGGCGGGCCGCTTGACGCCGCGCAGGATGGCGCCGCACTCGCAGGCCGGGTTGTCGGGCGCCGACACGCATTCGACGTCGAAGCGGCGCTCGGCGTCGAAGGCGGCGTATGTCTCCTTGAGGCGCAGTCCGCTGTAGGGCACGAGGCCGAGGCCGCGCCACTCGAAGCTCTTGCGCAGCTCGAAGATCTCGGCCACCTCGACCTTGGCCTGCCGGTTGCCGTCGCGCCGGACGGCGCGGCCGTACTGGTTCTCGACCTCGTGCCGCCCCTCATTGACCTGGCGAACCAGCATCAGGACGGCCTGCAGCACGTCGAGCGGCTCGAAGCCCGCGACCACCACCGGCTTCTCGAACTCCTCGGCGAAGAAGGAATAGGGCTCAGTGCCGATGACCGTGCTGACATGCGCCGGACCGATGAAGCCGTCGATGCGCACGCGGCCGAGATGGCGCAACTCGGGACTGTCGAGGATGTTCTGGATCGCCGCCGGCGTGAGCACGTGGTTGCAGAACACGGTGAAGTTGGCGAGCCCTTTCTGCGCGGCACGCCGGATCGCGAGCGCGGTCGGCGGCGTCGTGGTCTCGAAGCCGATGGCGAAGAGCACCACCTCGCGCCCGGGCTCGGCCTCGGCGATGGCGAGCGCGTCGAGCGTGGAATAGATCATGCGGACATCGGCCCCCGCCGCCTTGGCCCGCAGCAGCGACGTGCCGCGCGAGCCCGGCACGCGCATGACGTCGCCATAGGTGCACAGCGTCACGCCGGGGCGCTCGGCGAGCCGGATCGCGGCGTCGATGCGTCCGACCGGCAGCACGCAGACCGGACAGCCGGGCCCGTGGATCAGGCGCAGGCTCCCCGGGAGCAAATCTTCGATCCCGTAGCGCGAGATCGCATGGGTGTGCCCGCCGCAGAATTCCATGAAATGATAGCTGCCGGCGGGGTCGGCCTCGCCGGCGATGCGCGCCGCCAGCGCGTGCACGAGCCGCGCGTCGCGGTATTCGTCGGCGAATTTCATCGTTCGGCCTCCGCTCGAGCCGCATCGAGCCCGGCGATCTCCTGCAGCGAGGCGAAGACCCGTGCCGCCTCCGCCTCGTCGATGACGGTGAGGGCGAAGCCGACATGGACGAGGACGTGGTCGCCGACGCGCGCCTCGGGCACATAGGAGAGGTTGATCTCCTTGGCGACGCCGCCGAAATCGACCTTGCCGCTGCGCAAGACGGGATCGTCGCCGGACACGCTCAGGATCCGCCCCGGAATCGCTAGGCACATGGCGTCTCTCCCCGCCGCTCGGCCCATGCCGCCCACACCGCCTGGCCGAGGGCGATGCCGCCGTCGTTGGGCGGGACGCGCCGGTGCCAGACCGGCTCGCACCCGGCAGCGCGCAGCGCGCTCACCGTCGCCTCGGTCAGCCGGGCATTCTGGAAGCAGCCGCCGGTGAGGATGACGCGCCGCTCTCCGGCGCGGCGCGCGACCGCGGCGATGGCGCCGGCGAGGCCATGGTGAAGCGCCGCCGATACCGCGCCGGGCGCGGCCCCGGCGCCGAGATCGGCGAGCGCGGCTTCCAGCGCCGGCTGCCAATCGAG
>JASHTP010000461.1 GCA_030040495.1 Alphaproteobacteria bacterium | reverse complement strand
GTTGAGCACGAGCGTCAGAAGCCTTGCCATGACCTCAAACCCGTCGCATTGTTGCGAGTGCTGATTATTGGTGTACCCCTCTATCGCCGGCGGCGCAAGCGGAACCGCGAGGGGGCGCCGGCCGGTCGAAAAGGGTAAGGCCGCTGAAGGGTTTGCCGGCATAGGCTGGCGGCGAGCGAGGAGGGAACGGAATGATGCGGAGTTCGGACCGAGCCGAGACGACGCGGAAAACCTGGCTCGAGACGCTGGAGCGGTTCCGCCAGGACCGCGACGCGCCGGGCTCCGAGCGCTATTGGTCGCCGCGCCTCGACACCGCGTCGCGCGACGAGCTTCACGATATCCAGGAGGCGAAGCTCGCCGCCCTGGTGCCGTTTCTCTACGAGAACAGCCCGTTCTACCGCCGCCGCTTCGACCGGCTCGGCCTGTTGCCGTCGGACATAAGCGGCCTCGACGACCTCGTCGCCAGATGGCCGGTGGTCGACAAGCTCGAGATGAGCGAGGATGCGCGCGCCTTTCCGCCCTACGGCACCTACACCACCATGAGCGACGCGGTCTGGGCCGAGCGCGGCTGGATGATGTTCTCCTCTTCCGGCAGCACCGGCATCCCGCGCGTCTTCCGCTACTCGCAGATCGACCGCGAGCTCTGGGCCTGGGCCAATGCGCGCGCGCTCCACGCCATGGATTTCAGGAAGGGCGACACCGTCTTCATGATCACCGGCTACGGGCCCCATGTCTGGGCCTGGGGCGTGCAGGTGGGGCTGTTCAAGATGGGGCTTCCCGCCATTCCCGGCGGCGGCATGGACGCCAAGGGGCGCGCCGGCATCATCGAGCGCTTCAAGCGCACCATCCTGCTCTGCACGCCCTCCTATGCCCTCCATCTCGGCCGAACCATGCAGGAGATGGGCGCCGACCCCCGCGCCAGCACGGTGCGCACCCTCTTCACCGCCGGCGAGCCCGGCATCAGCGTGGCGGCGACGCGCGAGCGCATCGAGGAGCTCTGGGGCGCGCGCATGGTCGAGTTCTACGGCTGCACCGAGGCGGCGCCCTCGGCGGGCGGCTATTCCTGCTCCGCCTCGCATGTCGGCGGCGCGCCGGTGGCGACGCATCTGATGGAGGATCTGCAGCTCTGGGAGACCGTCGATCCCGTCACGCGCGCGCCCACCGCAGCGGGCGAGCGCGGCCTCACCGTCTGCACCAATTTCAACTCGGAGGCCTCGCCGCAGCTCCGCTTCCTGGTCGGCGACTACACCACGCTCGAGCGCGCGCCCTGCGCCTGCGGCCGCACCCATCTGCGCGCGCTGGGATCCTTCGCCGGCCGCTCCGACGATCTCATCAATCTCCGCGGCATCAAGATGTTCCCGGTGCAGATCGAGGAGGCGGTGCGCTCGGTCGCCGGCACCGGCGACGAGTTCGAGATCGTGCTCGCCAGCAACGAGAAGGGCATGGACGTGATGACCGTCCGCGTGGAGCACGTCGATTTCGCCGCGGGCGAGGCGCTCACGCGCCGCATCGCCGGCGAGATCCGCGCGCGCTGCGAGGTGCGCGTCGATGTCGAGGTGCTGCGCCCCGGCAGCTTGCCCAAGACCGAGTTCAAGGCTAAGCGGGTCAGGGACCAGCGCAGGAAGTAGCCGCCATGGCCGAGCCCGTCATCGAGTTCTTCTTCGACTGCTCCAGCCCCTGGACCTATCTCGCCTTCACCGCGGTTCAGCCGCTGGCCAAGGAGCTGGGCGCGCGGCTCCAATGGCGCCCCTTCCTGGTGGGCGGCGTCTTCAACACCGTCAATCCCAGCGTCTACGCCTCGCGCGAGCACCCGGTGCCGGCGAAGCAGGCCTATATGCGCAAGGACCTCGCCGATTGGGCGCGGCTCCAAGGGCTCGAGATCGTCTTCCCGCCGCGCATCTTCCCGGTGAACTCGGTCAAGGCGATGCGCGGCTGCCTGTGGCTCGAGCCGCAGGGCAAGCTCGTGCCCTTCGCCCGCGCCGTCTTCGCGGCCTATTGGGGCCGCGACATCGACATCTCTCAGGACGCGGCGCTCGCCGAGATCTGCGCCGGGCTCGGCGTCGACAGCGCCGCTTTCTTCGCCGGCATCGCCGAGCCGGGGATCAAGGACAAGCTCCGCGCCAACACCGAGGAGCTCATCGCCCGCGGCGGCTTCGGCACGCCGACGATGTTCCTCGATGGCGAGGACATGTATTTCGGCAATGACCGCCTGCCGCTGCTGCGCGCCGCGCTCCTCCGCCGCCGCGCCGGCGGCTGATGCCGCTGCATATCGATCTCGCGTCCTTCGACAGGCTCAGGATGAGGAGCTTTCTTTGTGGCCCCTGCAAAGGGCCGTTCTGGATTTTCCTCATCCTGAGCCTGTCGAAGGACGCAGTCTGCACATGCAGCTTCTTCATCCTCACCGTCTCGCCGCCTCTGTGGTCGATCTTTCGTTCTTCGCCGCGGCGGCGATGAGCCAGTCGCGGAAGAGCGCGATCTTGGGCTGATCGGCGGTCTCTTCCGGCGCCACCACGTAATAGCCGGCTTCGGCCGGCAGCTTCATCGCGAACGGCACCACCAGCCGCCCGGCTTCGATGTCGCCTTCGACGAAGGCGCTGCGGCCGAGCGCCACGCCGAGCCCGTCGATCGCCGCCTGCAGCGCCATCAGGCTGAGATCGAAGGTGAGGCCCGGCCGCGTCGCCAGCGCGGTCGGCAATCCCGCCGCGGTGAGCCAGACCTGCCAATCCTCGCGCGTGAGGCTGCCATGGATGAGCGTGTGCTGCGCCAGGTCCTCCGGGCGCCTGAGCGGCTTCGCGCCCTTGAGCAGCGCCGGGCTGCAGACCGGGAAGATGTCCTCCGCCATGAGCCACCGCGCGTCGAGGCCGGGCCAGCGGCCGCGGCCGTAGCGGATGGCGAGGTCGACCTCCTCGCGGCGGAAATCGACGAGCTGCGAGGAGCTGCTGATGCGCACCTCGATGCCGGGATTGGCCTCCTGGAACTGGGCGAGCCGCGGCAGCAGCCATTTGGCGGCGAGCGAGGCCATGGTGCTGACGATGAGCAGCCGGTCGCGGCCCGGGCGCTGCAGCCGCTCGGTGGCGCGGCGCAGATCCTCGAAGGCGGCGCGCACCGCCGGCAGATAGTCCTGCGCCTCGCGCGTCAAGGCGAGGCCGCGGTTGCGGCGCTGGAAGAGCCGCAATCCCAGCTGCGCCTCGAGCCGGCGGATCTGATGGGAGATCGCGGTCTGCGTCACGTTCAGCTCGGCGGCGGCGCGGGTGAAGCTCAGATGCCGCGCCGCCGCCTCGAAGGCGCGCAGCCCGTTGAGCGAGGGGAGGGAGGCCACGGGCCCAGATTAGCATGAAATTTTTTCATGTAAAGCCTGAGAAACGATCCTTTGTGCCGGCGCCGGGACTGGCTTACTTCTAGCGCAACGGCAACCCTTTCAAAGGTGCTCCCATGGCTGACATCGATTGCGGACGCCTGATAATTTCTCAGGAGAAGGATGGTCTGGCGCGGCTTCTCGCCACGCTCGGCCGCTGGCGCCGGCGGATGCGCGAGCGCGAGCAGCTGGCGCGGCTCGACGAGCGGGCGCTGCGTGACATCGGCGTCTCGCCGGCGCAAGCTCGGGTCGAGGCCGACAAGCCGTTCTGGCGCGCCTGAGCGGCGCCGGCAGGGAGAAGAAGATGGAAGGCAACGCGACCGTCATCGACGCCGTCACGGCGCCGCTCGCCTATCTCGCGCCCACCGCCGAGACGCCCTTCACCTATACCTACGAGCCGCCGCCCGGCCTGCCGGCGCGGCGCGGCGAGCCCGATCCGCGGCGTGTGACCATCGCCAATGGCCGCGCCCTTGCCACCACGCTCGACCGCGAAGGCTTCGAGCTGCGGCGCGCGCCGACCGCGGTCGGCGATTTCTACGACGCCGAGACGGTGAGGCGCGCCTATTACCCCGAGATCGAGCGCCTGCTGAAGGAGGCGACCGGCGCCGGCGAGGTGCTGATCTTCGACCACACCGTGCGCAACACCGCGCCCGAGCAGCAGAGCGGCAGGCGCGTGCGCGGCCCGGCGGCGAGGGTCCACAACGACTACACCGAGGCCTCGGCGCCGCAGCGCGTGCGCGACCTGCTGCCGGCGGCGGAAGCCGAGGCGCGGCTCGCCCGCCGCTATGCCGAGATCAATGTCTGGCGGCCGATCAAGGGCCCGGTGAGGACCCAGCCGCTGGCGCTCTGCGACGCGCGCAGCCTCGATCCCGCCGACCTCGTGCGCACCGAGCTGCGCTATCCCGACCGCACCGGCGAGATCTACACGGCGACCTTCAATCCGCGCCACCGCTGGCTCTATTTCCCGGAGATGCGCGCCGACGAGGTGCTGCTGATCAAATGCTTCGACAGCGCCCGCGACGGCCGCGCGCGGCTCTCCGTCCACACCGCCTTCGACGATCCCTCGACGCCGGCCAACGCCCCGCCGCGCGAAAGCATCGAGGTCCGCGCCTTCGTCTTCTTCTGAGGCGCTTCTCTGCAGGAGCGACACGCGTCCTTCGACAGGCTCGCGATGAGGTCGATCGAGTATGGCATCTGGAAGATGCCCTAAGGAAACCTCCTCATCCTGAGCCTGTCGAAGGACGCAGGCTGCATCTGCAGCCCCCGCGGCACTCCTTGCACCTGCAACTATCCCGGCGCATACTCCCGGAAAAAGGCCGGGGAGGGCGCCATGGAGTTCGGGTATTTCACCCTGTCGGACAATCGCTACAAGGACAATCCGCGCTCGCCCGAGCAGTTCGTCCGCGAGATCTACCGCCAGGCGCTCTATGCCGAGGAGATCGGCCTCCACTCCGCCTGGATCGGCGAGCACCATTTCAACCTGCTCGGCGTCAATCCCTGCCCGAACATGCTGCTGGCGCAGCTCGCCGGCGCGACGAAACGCCTCCGCCTCGCGCCCGCCGTCGTGCTGCTGCCGGTGCATCACCCGCTGCATGTCGCCGAGGAATGGGCGACGCTCGACCTGCTCTCCGGCGGCCGCGTCGATTTCGCCGCCGGCCGCGGCTACGACCGGCTCGAATACGCGCCCTTCGGCGCGCCCTTCCAGGACTCCGCCGAGCTCTTCGCCGAGGGGCTCGAGATCGTCTGGCGCGCCTGGACCGAGCCCGGCAAATGGTCGCACAAGGGCAAGTACTACGCCTTCGACAATATCGAGGTGCGGCCGAAGCCGCTGCAGCAGCCGCTGCGCCCCTATGTCGCCTGCTTCTCGCGCCTCTCGATGGAGCTGGCGGCGAGGAACGACTGGAACATCATCTTCGCGCCCTTCGCCGCCGCCATGGTCTATGGCAGCCTGGCGCAGGGCGTCGCCGCCTTCCGCGAGGAGTGCGCCCGGCACGCCCGCGCGCCGCGGCGCGCCATGTGCAGCTATTTCATCCACATCGCCGACACCAAGGCGGAAGAGGATTACGGCCGCGCGGCGCTGCTGCGCTACTTCAAGGACGCGCTCATCGCCGCCTTCCCCTCGGATGCCGGGACGGTGCCGCCGACGCTCCGATACTTCCTCGAGATCGTCGACATCCTGAAGAACATGAAGGCGGAGAACCTGACCTCGAAATCGATCCTCACCGGCAGCCCGCAGAAGATCGTCGACGACCTCAAAGCGGTCGAGGCGGCGGGGATCGCCGAGGTCATCCTCTACTTCAACTACGGGCTCAAGCCCTACGCCATGGTGACCGAGCAGATGGACCGCTTCGCCCGCGAGATCATGCCCGCTTTCGCGCGCTGATCCGGCCGCGATGTTCGAGCTCGGCCGCTACCTGCCCTATCTCATCAACCGCGCCGGCGTGCGCCTCGCGGTCAATTTCGCCCTCGACATCGCCGACACCGGCGTCGCCATCCGGGAATGGCGCGTGCTGGCGGCGCTCGCCGCCGAAGGCGAGCAGCGGCTCTCCGACCTGGCGGCGCTCACCTCGATCGATCTCTCGACCTTGTCGCGCCTCGTCGACCGCATGGCGCGCCACGGGCTCGTCGCCCGCGCGCGCGGCGCCGGCGACCGGCGCGAGCGGCGCG
>JASHTP010000460.1 GCA_030040495.1 Alphaproteobacteria bacterium | reverse complement strand
GGTTCCAGACCGATGCACGCGACCGGATGCTGCACGGCATCGATATCCTTGCTCATGCGGTGCGGGTGACGCTGGGGCCCAAGGGCCGCAACGTTGTGATCGACAAATCGTTCGGCGCGCCACGCATTACTAAGGACGGCGTCACGGTGGCCAAGGAGATCGAGCTTGCCGACAAGTTCGAGAACATGGGCGCCCAGATGATCCGCGAAGTGGCGACCAGGACCAGCGATCAGGCAGGGGACGGCACGACCACCGCGACGGTGCTCGCCCACGCGATCGTCCGCGAAGGCGTCAAGGCCGTGGCCGCCGGGCTCAACCCCATGGATCTCAGACGCGGCATCGAAAGCGCCGTGGAGGCGGTGGTCGACGACCTGAAGAAGCGCTCGAAGAAGGTTTCGACCAACGAGGAGATCGCCCAGGTCGGGACGATCTCTGCCAATGGCGATAAGGAAGTCGGCGACATGCTCTCGAAGGCGATGCAGAAGGTCGGCAACGAGGGCGTGATCACCGTCGAGGAGGCAAAGAGCCTGGATACCGAGCTTGACGTCGTGGAGGGCATGCAGTTCGACCGTGGCTACATCTCCCCATACTTCGTCACCAACGCCGAGAAGATGGTCTGTGAGCTCGACGATCCGTATGTGCTCATTCACGAGAAGAAGCTCTCCAGTCTTCAACCTCTGCTGCCGCTGCTCGAGGCCGTGGTCCAGAGTGGCAAGCCGCTTCTGATCATCGCCGAGGAGGTCGAGGGCGAGGCACTCGCCACCCTCGTCGTCAACAAGCTGCGCGGCGGCTTGAAGGTGGCGGCGGTGAAGGCGCCGGGCTTCGGTGATCGCCGCAAGGCGATGCTCGAGGACATCGCCGTCCTGACGGCAGGCCAGCTCATCAGCGAGGATCTCGGCATCAAGCTCGAGACCGTCACGCTCACCATGCTGGGCAGGGCCAAAAAGGCGCGGATCGAGAAAGAGAACACGACGATCATCGACGGCGCCGGCAAGAAGCACGACATCCAGGGCCGGATCGGACAAATCAAGGCACAGATCGAGGAGACCACGTCGGACTATGACCGCGAGAAGCTGCAGGAGCGCCTTGCGAAGCTTGCCGGCGGTGTCGCGATCATTCGCGTCGGCGGCGCCACCGAGGTCGAGGTGAAGGAGCGCAAGGATCGGGTTGATGACGCGATGCACGCGACCCGCGCCGCAGTCGAGGAGGGCATCGTGGCCGGTGGCGGCGTGGCATTGCTCTACGCCAGCAAAGTCCTTGCCAAGCTCAAGCCTGCCAATGACGACCAGAAAGTAGGTATCGACATCGTCCGCCGCGCACTGCAAAGCCCAGTGCGGCAGATCGCGGAAAATGCCGGCGTCGACGGCTCGATCGTGATCGGCAAGCTGCAAGACAAGGGCGACGCGAACTACGGCTTCGATGCGCAAACCGGCGAGTATGTCGACATGCTCAAGGCCGGCATCATCGACCCGACCAAAGTCGTGCGTCTCGCCCTGCAGGATGCGGCGTCGGTCGCGGGGCTGCTCGTCACCACCGAGGCGATGGTGGCGGAGAAGCCCGAGCCGAAGACCACGCCGGCGATGCCGCCCGGCGGCGGCATGGGCGGCATGGACTTTTGATCTTGGGGGTTCCAAGAGGACCGCTTCGGCGGTCCTCTTTTTGTGTGTGAACCAGCGCGCTCCAGGGACCCACCACGGGTTCTCTGGTATCTGCAGGCGGCTGGGTGTGAATCGGCGCCGACGTTTGAGCCCTTGCGATTTTCGCGGAACTCCCCGATCTCCCGTCGAAATTTGGGATCGAGCGGGTCGCGATCGGCGTCGATTCAAACCCAGACCGTCGCATCTCCGCGCGGGTAAGCATCGCCTGGCGAGAGCCTATCCTCGGGTAGGATGGTCGCATGCCCGGTCCTGATACTCTGCAGCAGCTACAGCGCGAGCTTTCCGCGAACGGCGAGATTGCCGCCATCATCGCTTTCACGGGCGAAGCCGAAGAAACTTGGTCTTTCGCCAAGCTCGGCGATGTTTCCACACGCCTCGCCGCTGGCCTCGCGCGGCGAGGGGTTTCCCGTGGCGATGGCGTCGCGCTCATCGCCCCCAACAGCCCCCAGTGGATCGTCGCGTTCTGGGCGATCATCGGGGCAGGCGCGGTGGCGGTGCCCCTCGATGCGCAAAACGATGATCACGAGCTGAAGCGGATGATCGAGATTAGCGCGTGTCGTCTTGCCTTCAGCACGGCGGCAGGTGCGCGCCGCCTCAGAGCGATAGCGCCGTCGTGCGAAACGATCGTTCTCGATCGGGAGAGCGATTCCGCCGAAGGCGAAGGCTGGCATAGTCTTCTTGTGACGCTCGACGCGTCTTTGCCGGCGGTCACACCAACCGAGCCAGCCATCATTGTTTTCACTTCGGGAACGACCGGCGCGCCGAAGGCCGTTCCACTGTCGCACGCCAATTTGTTGGCCAATGTGCGAGCATTGGCCGCAACCCGCGTCGTCGGCCCAGGCGACCGCGCGCTCCTGCCCTTGCCTCTTTATCATGCTTATCCCTTGACGATCGGCATGATAACGCCGCTCGCCCTCGGCTGCGGCATCGTATTACCCGCCGGCATTAGCGGCCCGGAACTCGTCGCGGCGATGAGGCGCGGCCAAGTAACCGCACTGGTCGGCGTACCGCGCCTCTATACCGCGTTGCTTGACAATATACGTCGCGGCATCGCAGCGCGACCTCGATTGATTGCGGCGCTCATCCGAACGCTCCTCGCATTGGCCTCCTGGGCACAGCGCCACGGCAGAAGTTGGCCCGGCAAGATCCTCCTGAGATCCGTGCGCCAGCAGGTCGCGCCTCATCTGCGCCTTCTCGTGAGCGGGGGCGCCGCCGTCGATGTCGACGTCGAAAGAACGCTCGACGCACTCGGATGGGACATGCTGACGGGTTACGGCCTCGTCGAGACATCATCGATGCTGACCTTCAATCCGCCGGGCGCTGCTCTTCCGGGGTCGGCCGGCCGTCCAGTACCAGGTATGCAGGTGAGGATTGCCAATCCAGGCGCCGACGGGGTCGGGGAAATCGAGGTACGCGGTCCGTCGCTCTTTGCGGGCTATCGCGACGATCCGGCAAAGACGCAAGAGGCATTCACTTCGGATGGTTGGTTCCGGACGGGCGATCTCGGGTCTATCGACCGCCTCGGGTACCTACACGTTACGGCTCGCAAGACCGAGACCATCGTGCTCGCCGACGGCAAGAAGCTCTTCCCCGAAGAGTTCGAGCGCGCTTACGAGGCCGCGCCGCTCATTCGCGAGATTGCCCTCCTCGGACAAAATGGCGCGCTCGTTGCGCTGGTTGTGCCCGATCTATCCGCGGCGCGCGACGCTGGTGCGCTGCGGCTGGAAGGGGCAATCCGTGAAAGCCTTGCAGCCAAAGCCGGTCTGCTGCCGAGCTATGCAAGACCTACCGGCTTTGCGATCGCGCACGAGGCTCTGCCGCGAACGCGCCTCGGCAAGATCCGCCGTCATTTGCTGCTGCCGGTTTATGAAGCCGCGCAACGGCATGAGAGGCCATCCGCACCGGCGGAACTATCGCCGGAAGATCGCGCATTGCTCGACACGCCGGACATGGCGAGGATCTGGCGCTGGCTTCAGCAGCGATTTTCGGGCAAGAACCTGCAGCTCGATACGATCCCACAGATCGATTTGGCGATTGATTCCCTCGGCTGGGTCGACCTCACCTTGGCGCTCGAACGCGACCTTGGGATCGTCTTGAAGGAGAGCGCGGTCGCGCGGATCGTCACTCTGCGCGATTTCATGCGTGAAGCCGCGACGGCACCAAAGATGGGAGAGGCCGAGGCGCTGTCGGATGCCGAGGCACCGTGGCTCGCGCCGCTTGGCACCGGTCTCGCGGTCATGCGCGCCCTTGGCGAAACCTTGCTTCGATTGATCATGCGCGGGGCGTTCCAGCTGCGCGTCGAAGGCCTTGAGCTCTTGCCCCCGGGAGATCCGGTCCTTTTTTGCTCCAACCATGTAAGCTATCTCGATCCTTTCGCATTGGGTGCTGCCCTCCCGAGGGAGCGACTGAGGCACACCTGCTGGGGCGGTTGGACTGGAATCGCGTTTACAACGCGATTGCGCCGCCGCTTTAGCCGCGCGGCTCGGATCATCCCCATTGATCCCGACCGAGCGGTCATGTCGGGTCTAGCGATGGGCGGCTCTGCGCTTGAGCGCGGCTGGAACCTCGTCTGGTTTCCCGAGGGTGGCAGGAGCGCCGATGGCAAGCTGCAACGCTTTTTGCCAGGCGTTGGCGCGCTGGTGGAGAAACATCCGGTCCCGGTCGTTCCGGTTTATATCAAAGGCAGCTTTCCCGCTTGGCCGATCGGGCGGAAATTCCCTCGACTTCGCCAAATCACCGTGCGTTTCGGCGAAGCGATCGAACCAAGGCCATTGATCGCGCGCACGGCGGAGCGCGCCCGTGATCAGGAGATCGCCTCCGCGATAAGGTCTCGTGTCGCCGCCCTCGCGGAAACGAGTGAGAGCGTCACGAGCGATCAGCACTAACCCGCTCACCTCTGAGGTGGGCGGGCTGCGCGCGCTTATCCTGCGCAACGGGACCACCGCGTTCGGTCCCGCCCAGGATTTCACGGCGCTGCTCGGCGACCCCCTCGCCAAGTTCCGAGATGTACGTGCCCCCGCCGGGGCTGCCCACGAGCCGACTAGATTTTCTAGCTAGTTTTGAAGCCATTCCCTCTACCATCTCGGGTGCCAAGCGCAATCAGGCGCGGCACCTAGGAAGGGGAATGTCACATGCTGGATACCTGTGAATCCTTGCTCGACCAGATCACCATCGTTCATGGGCCCTATGACCTGCTGCGGCGCTATTTCGCCGTTGCCGACGACATCACGCGCCGAGCCGGCGTGCAGATTCGGATCCACACGGATTTCCGCAGGCTGGTCGAGCTCAACAGCCGCCACCAATCGAGCTGGACGCCGATGCAGCCGGCGTTCGACCCCGCCCACAGCCGGCTGCGACCCGACGCCGCCTTCTGGGTGGAAGCGGTGGATGAGGCCGGCATGACGGTGGCGACCCACGCCCAGCGGCTTTTCGTATGGCCCACCACGACGCTGGAGGAGGAGGTCCGCTCGCTGCGCCTCTTCTACGCGGATCCGGCGCCCCATGTCGCCGCCGGTGAATCCATGGTGATCACGGCGCCGATCGGCAAGCGAATGACCGGGCGCGCGATGTATGGTGGCGTGCTCTGGACCCATCCCGATTGGCGCCGCCGCGGGCTTGTCCGGATCGTTCCGCGGATCGCCCGCGCCTACGGCTACACAAGGTGGGTTCCGGAATATATTTTCGCCTTCGTCGAGGCGAAGCTTTCCGGAATCGTGCCGCACGCCTCGGGACCCTACACGGTCGAGCCGGGACTGATCTCTCGCATCAGCTTTCGCGACGAGTTCCCCGCCATCATCATGTGGATGACCGCGGAGATGATGCTGCGGGACATGACCGAGCTCGTCGCTCAGGAGGCGGCCGATAGCGAGCGATTGATGGAGATGCCGAGGATGAACAGCTCGCCCGACCTCTCGGTCCACGGCATGAGCGCGCGATCGTAGCGGGCTCTGATGGACCGTCCCTCCGAGACTTTGATGGTCGCGTCGATGGAGGCGAGATGTAAGCGGCGTTGGGACAAGGCGCGGGCATAGGTCTCCGCCACCCAGGCGCCATAGCTCTGATCATAATCGTCGCCGAGGTCGCGGCCGACGAGGAGCAGGCTTTTGCACGGCTCCATGATGCCGGAAAAGCCGGAGCCGAAATGGTCGACGACGAGACGCGAGGAGCGGCGGCTCGGCCTGGCGAGGACGCTCCGGTCAAGCAGCTTTGCGGCGCGGAGAGCCGACATCAGGCTCTCCGGCGACCGCCCGCGGCTTTGCTGCCACAGCCGGATAATCGGCGCAGTCCGGCCGAACGTCGGCGAGGATTTAAGGGCGTGGGCATTCTTCTCGATCGCGAGCCAAGGCCGCCGTTGGAATGGCTTGTCAGCGGCCAGATCCTCGGCATGGGCGGCGAGCTCGGCGGCATCGGCACATATCGCGTAACTCCATGCCTCGCCCGAGAGCACTGCCAGCAGAATGCGCCCCGGCGCCCGCTCATGGACGGCGCGCAGCGCACTGGCCAGCGCCGGGAGGGCAAAGCGCCCGGCAGAGACCGACACGCGCATGCCGTTGCCCCAGGCGCAGATGTGGATGAGGCCGCGACGCACCGCATAGCCGGCGATATCGATGGCAGGATCGTGGTAACCGATGCGGCGGACGAGCTCGGGCGAGCTGTCCTGCCAGCGCCGCCCTCTATCGTCGATGAGAATTCCGCCGAGCATCGCCCGCTACTCCGCGCGCGCGCCCCGCCGCTGGCTCATGCGTCGCATGATGCGGAGGAGCTCGTCTTGCAGCTCGACCTTTATACCACGGAAATAGCGGACGACATGGACCTCAACCGGCGCCAGGACCGTGGGCACGCCGGGCTCCGGCACCGGCTCGGGTGGATCCTCCTCGAAAAAATAGCTGAGCGGCACGTGCAGCACCCGCGATGCGGCGGCAAGGCGCGCGCCGCTCATGCGGTTGCGTCCCTTCTCGTATTTGTTGATGGCATGGAAGCTCACGCCCAAAGCGGCGCCAAGAGCCTTCTGGCTGAGCCCGGCGAGGGCGCGCGCGGAGCGCAGCCGCTTGCCGAGGAGGAGGTCCGTCGCGCCCGAACGCGCCCTGCGCGTGGGTCTGTGGGAGGCTCGATGCGGTTGCGGGCCGTCCAAGGTGCTCATCAAGGACTTCCTGGTGCTGCTTGGAAAACTATTGACCCTCGTTACAGCTATGCCTTCTTCAGTTTAGCAAGTAAAGAGAAGTTCAGTCGGGGCGATCACAGTCGATCGCCGATCGGTTAGGCCCGCAAGCGCCCTATCTGCTGCCAAGCGCCTCCTCACTGCGCCGCGCTGACCTGCATGATGCCGGTGATAGGCACCCAGCCATACCCAACGGCATCCATCGGGTCGAGAGAGATCGCCCGCTGAGCAAGGGCAATGGTCTCCTCCATGGCTTCGTCGAAACCACGCCTTTGATATAGGCCGGCTTCAGCTAACCTTCTGCCCATCGACCTGCCAGCGGTTGCGCGAAAGAAGGTGACAGCCGCCTTCGAAGGCGCGCGCCTGTTGGCCGACGGCGGGATGCTTCTGCTGCGTGGAGTTGAGCGGCAGCTTGGTCTCGCCGAGCGTCTGGCCGGCCGTCGTGGATCGGCGCGATCCATCCCGGATCGATCACGAGGTCGTCGCGATGGTGCGGCAGCGGATGTTCTTGATCCCCGCGAGCGGCCAGGATCGCCGCCAACTCGGCCCTTTAGCGGTCGCTCCTTGGTCCGGTCGCGGCTTTCCCTGTTCGGGTGGCAGTTTTCCCTGTTCCCGCCGGTAGAAATTCCCTGTTCAGCACGCCGGGGATCATGGAAGACGAACGCGGAAATGCCGATGAATTCGACGGTCCTACGGGGTTCTCAACCGCAGCCGGGCGTCGCATTCCCTGTATTTTTCCCTGTTAGCAGGGATCCGGCCCGTCGCCCATTCGGCCGCCCTCGCGTCCCGCTGGCGCGTGGAGCCGCCGGCCGCGATACTGCGCCCGGCGGTGCTGCCGCCGGCCGCGCCGGTCCGGGGAGGGTCAGATGAAGCTCGTCTATTTCGACGATTTCCGCCTGGGGGTGCTCGCGGGCGAGAGCGTGGTCGACGTCACCTCCCTGGTGCAGGACATCCCGCATAGCGGGCCGCATGACCTCATCGGCGGCCTCATCGAGCGATTCGAGCGGTACCGACCGCGTCTTGAAGCGGCGGCAGCGGCCGGCGGGGGGATCCGGCTGGCCGGCCTCCGCCTCCGCCCGCCGTTGCCGCGGCCGGTCACCATCGATTGCATGGCCGTCAACTATCTGGAGGACGGCACCTTGAAGGAGCCGGCGCCGATCAACGCCTTCCACAAGGCGCCGAGCGCCGTCATCGGCGACGGCGACACGATGGTGCTGCCCGACGTGCCCGCCACCATCTTCGAGGGCGAGGCCGAGCTCGCGGTGGTGATCGGCAAGCGCGCCAGGAGCGTCGGCGCGGCCGAGGCGATGAGCCATGTCTTCGGCTACGTCAATTTCATCGACGGCTCCGCGCGCGGCCTGCCGCCTGCCGGCAACACCTTCTTCCAGATGAAGTCGCGCGACACCTTCGCGCCGACCGGTCCCTGTCTCGTCACCGCCGACGAGATTCCCGATCCGCACCGGCTGCAGATCCGGCTCTGGGTCAACGGCGTGCTGAAGCAGAATTTCAACACCTCCGACATGGCGCACAAGATTCCGCGCTGCCTCGAATGGCTGAGCTCGATCCACACGCTGGAGCCCGGCGACATCGTCGCCACCGGCACCAACCATCGCGGCCTCAGCGCCTTCCAGGACGGCGACCTCGTCGAGCTCGAGACGGAAGGGCTCGGCCGGTTGCACATCCGGGTGAAGGACGAGCTGAAGCGGCGCTGGTCGCGCGACACGCGGCTCGAGCACAAGCAGAAAGGCCTCGAGGGCGCGGCGACGCCACAGCTCGCCGGCAAGTACGCCCCCGCGGTCCGCTGATCGCGGTGCGCAGCCGCGGGCTTGCCCGCGGGCCCGAAATCGTCTTTGTTGCGGTTGACCAACGGGCCGGGCGGGGGGCTCGGCGAAGCCCGACGAGGAAACGATGAAGCGACTTCTTGCGATGGCGGGAGCGACCGCGCTGCTGCTCGGACTGTCCGGAGCGGCGATGGCGCAGGGGAAGACGATCACTTTGGGCGCGGCGGTGCAGCTCACCGGCAGCCTCGCCAACACCGGGCGCTACTATCGCGATGCCTATCAGCTCGCCATCGATGCGATCAACGCCAAGGGCGGGGTCAAGGTCAAGGGCGAGTCCTACAAGCTCGCGCTCGACCTGCTCGACAACGAGTCCGACGTCAATCTCGGCGTCCGCCAATATGTCCAGCTCGTCACCCGCGACAAGGTCAACTTCCTGCTTGGTCCTTTCAACAGCAACGACGCGCTCGACGACAGCTCGGTCGCCGAGAAGTACGAGGTGCCGATGGTGGAGGGCGGCGGCGCCTCGGGCCAGATTTTCGCCCGCGGCTACAAATACATCTTCGGCACCTTGCCGCCGGCGGACGAGTATTACCGCAGCACCGTCGAGATGCTGGGCAAGCTCGACCCCAAGGTGCGGACGGTGGCCCTGGTCGCCGCCGACGATTCCTTCGACGTCTCGGTCGCCAAGGGCACGCGCAAGCTGCTGGAGAAGGCCGGGCTCAAGGTCGTCGTCGACGAGCAGTATCGCGAGAACAGCGGCGATTTCTCCTCGATCCTCTCGCTCATCAAGTCGCGCCAGCCCGACGCCATCTTGTGGAGCGGCCACGAGCCCGAGGCGCTCAACTTCATCCGCCAGGCGAAGAGCCTCAACGCCAACCCGAAATACTTCTATTCCTTCACCGTCGGCGTGCCGACCGCGGATTTCCGCACGGCGCTCGGCAAGGACGCGGACTACGCCTTCGGCATGACCCCGTGGCTGCCCTCCGAGCGTCTCACCGACGAGTGGTTCGGCAATGCCGCCGCGTTCGCCACGCTCTACAGGCAGAAATACGGCTACGATCCCGACTACCACGCCGCCTCCGCCGTGGCCGACGTCGAAACCTTCGTCAAGGCGATCGAGGCGGCCGGCACGCTCGACCCGAAGACGGTGCGCGACGCCATCGCCAAGGTCGATTTCCATTGCCTTTACGCCCACGTGAAGTACGCGGCGAACGGCCAGATCGACCTGCCGCAGACGGTGATCCAGATCCAGGACGGCAAGCTCGTCGCGATCTATGCCGAGAGCCTCATCAACAAGCCGCTCTATCCGATCCCGCCCTGGGACAAGCGCGGCTGAGCGCCGCGCGCGGCCGCGCTGACGGCGGGGAGGTCCGGTGCTTTTCGCGCAGATCCTGGTGAACGGCGTGCTGCTGGGCGGGCTCTACGGGCTCATGGCGCTCGGCATGGCGCTGGTCTGGGGCGTGCTCAACATCGTCAACCTCGCCCATGGCGCGCTCATCATGCTGGGCGGCTATGCCGTCTATTTCCTCTTCACCGGCGCCGGCATCGATCCCTTTGCGGCGCTGCCGATCGCCATGGCCGGCATGTTCTGCGTTGGATATCTGCTGCAGCGCTTCCTGCTCAACCTCATCGTCCGCTCGGCGCTGCTCAACACGCTGCTCATCACCTTCGGCCTCGACGTCGTGCTGACCTATCTGGCGCAACTGGCCTTCAGCGCCGATTTCCGCACCATCAACCCGAGCTACGCCGGCGCCAATTTCACCCTGGGCGGCATCACCGTGCCGCTGGCGCGGCTTGCCGCCTTCGCCGTGGCGCTGCTGCTCGCCGGCCTGGTCTGGCTGCTGCTCAACCGCACCCGGCTCGGCCGCGCCATCCGCGCCACCGCGCAGAACCTGGTGGCGGCGCGGCTCTACGGCGTCGATCCGCGCCAGCTCTACGCCATCACCTTCGGCATCGGCGCGGCGCTCGCCGGCGCGGCGGGCGGGCTCTACGGCGTCGTCGCGCAGATCACCCCCTATATCGGCACCAGCCTGACCGCCAAGTCCTTCGTCATTGCCATCATCGGCGGCCTCGACAATCCGCTGTCGGTGGTGCTGGGCGGCCTCGTCATCGGCATCGCCGAGAGCGCCGGCTCGCTCTATCTCGGCCCGACCTTCACCGACGTCATCAGCTTCGGCCTGCTCGTGCTGATCCTGGTGGCGCGGCCGGCGCGCTCGCTGAGGACGGCGTGATGCTGCGCTGGGCGGCGATCGCGGCTGTTGCCCTGCTGCTGGCGCTGCTGCCGCTCTATGGCGACGCGGTGACGATCCAGTACGGCATCAACGCGCTGCTCGTCGCCGTGCTGGCCCAGGCCTGGAACATCCTCGGCGGCTTCACCGGCTATGCCAGCTTCGGCAACTCGACCTTCTACGGCCTCGGCACCTACGGCACCGCCATCGCCATGGCGCAGTTCGGGCTGCCGTTCTGGACGGGCCTTCTGCTCGGCGCCGCGCTCGCCATGCTGTGCGCGCTGCTGGTGGGCATTCCCATCCTGCGGCTGCGCGGCCCCTATTTCGCCATCGCCACGCTCGGACTTTCCGCCGCGCTCTCGGCGCTGGTCGCCAATCTCGACATTGCCGGGCGCAACATCGGGCTCATCCTGCCGCTGACGCGCAACGACACGCTGTTCTACGAGGCGTCGCTGGCGCTGCTGGCGGCGGCGACGCTCGCCGTCGCCTGGCTCTCGGCGAGCCGCTTCGGCATGGGCCTCATCGCCATCCGCGAGGACGAGGACGCAGCCGCGGTGATGGGCGTCAACACCACGCTCTACAAGGTCGTGGCGCTGGTGCTCTCGGCGCTCTTCACCGCCGTCGCCGGCGGCATCCACGCCTATTGGATCACCTTCATCGACCCCGCCAGCGCCTTCGACAGCACGCTCAACGTGCGCATGGTGATCATGACCGTCTTCGGCGGGCCCGGCACGGTGCTGGGCCCGGTGGTCGGCGCCTTCATCCTCTCGGCGATCTACGAGGCGCTGGCGAGCAGCATCTCCACCGCGGCGGCGCTGTTCTTCGGCATCGTCATCGTGCTGGCGGTGATCTTCATGCCGCGCGGCCTCGTCGATCTCGGCTGGGGCTTCCGCCGCATGGGGCCACGCTACCTGCTCGAGACCGTGCGGCAGTACCGGCTGTGAGCGACGCGCTCGCCCCGCTGCTCGAGGCGCGCCACCTGACGCGGCGCTTCCAGGGCCTCGTCGCCGTCAACGATGTTAGCTTCAGCCTGGGCGAAGGCGAGATCCTCGGCCTCATCGGCCCGAACGGGGCTGGCAAGACGACGCTCATCAGCCTGATCAGCGGCACGCTCGTCCCGGACGAGGGCGAGCTGCTCTTCGCCGGCCGGCGCGTCGAGCGCTTGGCCCCGTTTCGGCGCGCCCATCTCGGCATCGGCCGGACCTTCCAGGTGATGAAGCCGTTTCCCGGCCTTTCCGTGCTGGAGAACGTCACCGTCGGCGCGCTCTTCGGCACCGGCGGCGGCGAGCGCAACCGCGCTCGGGCGCGCGAGCGGGCGCGCGCCATGCTCGACTTCACCGGCCTCGCCCAGCGCGTCGATCAGCGCGCCGAGGCGCTCGGCGGTCCGGACCGCAAGCGGCTCGAGCTCGCCAAGGCGCTCGCCATGCAGCCGAAGCTGCTGCTGCTCGACGAGGTGATGGCCGGGCTCAACCCGGTCGAGGTCGACGAGGTCGTCGGGCTCATCAAGCGCATCCGCGACGAGGGCGTCACCATCCTCGTCATCGAGCATGTCATCAAGGCGATCCGCAGCCTCAGCGACCGCGTCTTCGTGCTGCACCACGGCCAGAAGATCGCCGAAGGCGATCCCGCCGCGGTGTTCCGCGACCCGCGCGTGGTCGAGGCCTATCTCGGCAAGCGGCGGGCATGAGCGCGCCGCTGCTCGAGATCGCCGGCCTCAGCGCCGGCTACGGCGCGGTGCCGGTCCTGCGCGACATCGCGCTCAAGGTCGATGTCGGCGAGATCGTGACCCTGGTCGGCAGCAACGGCGCCGGCAAGACGACCCTGCTGCGCGCCATCTCGCGGACCCTCGGCGCGCGCGGCCGGCTCGCCTTCGACGGCCGCGATCTCGCCCCGCTCTCGCCCGAAGCGGTGTTCGCCCTCGGCCTCGTCCAGGTGCCGGAGGGCCGCCAGCTCTTCGGCCGCATGACCGTCGAGGAGAATTTGCTGATGGGCGCCTATCGCCGCAAGGATGCGGCCGGCGTGGCGCAGAGCTTCGAGCGCGTCTACCGCCTCTTCCCGGTGCTCTTCGAGCGGCGGCGGCAGAAGGCGGGCAGCCTTTCCGGCGGCGAGCAGCAGATGTGCGCGGTCGGCCGGGCGTTGATGGCGGCGCCGCGGCTTCTTGTGGTCGACGAGATGAGCCTTGGCCTGGCGCCGGTGGTGGTCGATCAGCTGCTCGGCGTGCTGAGCGACATCCGCGGCGAGGGGGTCACGGTGCTGCTGGTCGAGCAGGACGTCTTCGCCGCCTTCAGCATCGCCGATCGCGGCTATGTCATGGAGACCGGCCGCATCGTCCGCGAGGGAAAGGTGAGCGAGCTGGCGCAGGATCCCGAGGTGCGCCGCGCCTATCTCGGCGTCGCCGAGGGCGGCTGAGGGCACGCCGTCCCGCTCAGTGCCCGCCCGCCGGGCCGGCGCCCGGCGCCGGCTTCCGCATCAGCAGCACCAGCGGCAGCAGCGCCAGGAAGATCACGCCGAAAAGCCAGAACGTGTCGAGATAGGACAGCGTCGCGGCTTGTTGCTGCACGATGGCGTAGAGCTTCGCCTGTGCCTGGCGGAGCGCGTCGGCGGCGTTCGCCGAGCCGGCAAGATAGGCCTGCTGCAGGCTGCCGATCGTCGTCCGGTAGCGGCCGGCGTAGGGCGTCACGTGGTCGATCAGCACGCTCTGATGATATTGCTGGCGGCGGGCGAGGAGGGTGGTGGCGAAGGAGATGCCGACGCTGCCGCCGATGTTGCGCATCATGTTGATGATGGCCGAGGCGGCGTTGTTCTTCTCCGGCGGCAGGCCGAGATAGGCGACGGTGTTGATGGGGATGAACAGGAAGGCGAGGCCGAGCGACTGGTAGACGCGCGCCCAGGCGACCGTCGCGTAATCGATCTCGGCGTCGAGCTGCGTCATCCACAGCAGCGCGACGCCGGTGACGACGAGGCCGATGCCGATCAGAAGGCGAGCGTCGACGCGCGACACCAACGCGCCGACCACCGGCATCAGCAGCATGATGGCGAAGCCTCCGGGCGAGATCACCAGCCCGGCATCGGTCGCCGTGTAGCCGAGCTGCGTCTGGACGAAGAGCGGCAGCAGCACCGTGCTGCCCAGCAGGATGAAGCCGAGCATGAACATCAGCAGATTGCCGACGGCGAAATTACGGTTCGCGAGGATGCGGAGATCGACGATCGGATCGTCGCGGCGCAGCTCCCAGAGGACGAAGCCGACGAGTCCGAGGACGGCGGCGATCGCGAGGTCGATGATGAAGCGCGAGGCGAACCAATCGTCCTCCTGGCCCTTGTCGAGGACCACCTGGAGCGAGCACATGCCGACCGCCAGCAGGGCGAAGCCGATATAGTCGAGGCGGATCCCTTCGCTCAGCCGCGCCTTGCGTCGGGCGACGAATTCCGGCGGATCTTCGAGAATCTGCATCGCCAGCAGTGACAGCAGCACGCCGACGGGCACGTTGAGCAGGAACACCCAGCGCCAGCTGAAATTGTCGGTGATCCAGCCGCCCAGCGTCGGGCCGATTGCCGGCGCGAAGACCACGGCGATGCCGTAGGCGGCGAAGGCGAGGCCGCGCTTCTGCGGCGGGAAGGCGTCGGCGAGGATCGCCTGGGCATTGGGCTGCAGCCCGCCGCCGGTGATGCCTTGCAGGCCGCGCGCCAGGATCAGCGTGGCCAGGTCGGGCGCGATGCCGCAGAGCAGCGAGGTGATGCTGAAGCCGACGATGCAGCCGAGGAAATAGCGCTTGCGGCCGATCGTCGAGGCGAGCCAGCCGCTCATTGGCAGGACGATGGCGTTGGTGACGAGATAGGAGGTGAGCACCCAGGTCGCCTCGTCGGCGCTCGCCGAGAGGCTGCCGGCGATGTGCTCCAGTGCCACGTTGGCGATCGAGATGTCGAGCACCTCCATGAAGGCGGCCAGCCCGACGGTCGGCGCCACCAGCAACCGGCTCTTGCCGGCGCGCGCAGCGCCCGCGCCTGCGTCAGGGCTCATGGCGGGCGCCTCACCGGACCTTGACGCGCGGCACGACCGACATGCCGGGCCCAAGCGGCCGGGCGGGGTCGGGCGGATCGTCGAACAGGATCTTGACGGGAACGCGCTGCACCACCTTGACGTAGTTGCCGGTCGCGTTCTCCGGCGGCAGCAGGCTGAAGGCGGCGCCGCTCCCCGGCTGGATGCTGTCGACATGGCCGTGAAAGGCGACGTCGGGATAGGCGTCGACCTCGATGTCGACCGGCTGGCCGACCCGCATGCGCGCGAGCTGCGTCTCCTTGAAATTGGCGGTGATCCAGACCCGGACCGGCACCAGCGCCATCAGATCCTGTCCCGCCTGCACATAGTCGCCGACGGCGACGGTCTTGTGGGCGATGCGCCCGGTCTGCGGCGCCAGGACCCGCGCATAGGAGAGGTTGAGCCGCGCCTGCTCCATCTGCGCCGCCGCGCTCTTGAGATTGGCCTCGGCGGTCGTGACCTGGCTTTCCGCCACGCCCTGCTGCGACTCGGCCGAGGCGAGCTTCTTCTGCGCGGCGACGAGATTGGCGGCGGTGCTGCGGGCGCTGGCGATGTCGTTGTCGAGCGTCTGGCGCGAGACCACGTGCTGCTCGGCCAGCGGCTGGTCACGCTTCAGCTGGTTCGCCGCATTGACGGCGTTGGCGTCGGCGACGCCGACCTCGGCACGCGCCTGCTCCGAATTGGCATAGGCCGCGCCGACCTGCGCCTTGGCCTGCGCCAGGCTGCCCGCGGCGCCGGCCTGGTTCGCCAGGGCCTGGTCGAGCTTGGCCTGGTAGTCGGCGGGATCGAGCTCGAGGATCGGCTGTCCCGCCTCGATCATCCGGTTGTCGTCGACCAGCACCCGCACGACACGGCCCGGGACCTGCGGCGCGATTTGCACCATGTGCACGTCGATGAAGGCGTCGTCGGTGGTTTCCCATTGGCGCGCCCGCAGCCACCAGGCGCCGCCGCCGCCGATGATCGCCGCCGCGACCACCGCCAGGAAGGCCAGCAGTATCGCGCGGCGGGCGCGCGACGGCGCGGCGCTGTCAACTCGCAAGCTCATGGGAAACCTCGCCTTTTCGTGCAGGGGCGACGTCCTCTCGCCGCCATCGACGACGAAGGCGAAGACGCCGGCACCCGAGCACATGCGGCGGCCGACGCCACATCGCCATAACTAACTTACCAGTCAGTAATATTGACTGCAACCCGTTCGCATGGCCGGCCGCGGGGTTGGGCTGGCCGGGCAGAGGCAGGCTCCTAGCCTGCCGCCGCCATCTGCGGCTCGCCGATCGCCGCGGCGACGGCGTCGTCGATGCGCTCGCACCAGACGATGCGCGCCTTGCGCCGCGCCTCTTCGGGGATGTCCTCGAGGTCGCGCTTGTTGCGCGCCGGCAGCAGCACGGTGGTGATGCCGGCGCGCACTGCCGCCGTCACCTTCTCCTTGATGCCGCCCACCGGCAGCACCAGCCCGCGCAGGCTGATCTCGCCGGTCATCGCCGTGTCGCTGCGCGTCGGCCGGTTGGTCAGGAGCGAGATCAGCGCCACGGTCATGGCGACGCCGGCGCTGGGCCCATCCTTGGGGATGGCGCCCGCCGGCACATGGACGTGGATGTCGCTCTTGGCGAAGATCTCCTCGTCGATGCCGAGCGGCCGCGAGCGGGACTTGACCAGCGACAGCGCCGCCTGGGCGCTCTCCTTCATGACGTCGCCGAGCTGGCCGGTGAGGATGAGCCGGCCGCTGCCGGGAATCCGCGTCGCCTCGATGAACAGGATGTCGCCGCCGGCCGGCGTCCAGGCGAGGCCGGTGGCGACGCCGGGGATGCTGGTGCGCATCGCCACCTCGCTCTCGAAGCGGCGCGGGCCGAGGCTTTCGGCGAGGTCGCCGGCGTCGATCGCGATGTGCCCCTCGGCGCCTTCGGCAAACCGCATCGCCGCGTGGCGGAAGACGCCGCCGATGGCGCGCTCGAGATTGCGCACGCCGGCCTCGCGCGTGTAGTCGCGGATGATCGCGGCGAGCGCCGCGTCGGAGATGGCGACGCGCTCGGCCGAGAGCCCGTTCGCCTCGAGTTGGCGCGGCACCAGGTAGCGGCGCGCGATCTGCAGCTTCTCCTCCTCGGTATAGCCGGGCAGCTCGATCACCTCCATGCGGTCGCGCAGCGGCCCCGGCACGCCGTCGATGACGTTGGCGGTGCCGATGAACATCACCC
>JASHTP010000459.1 GCA_030040495.1 Alphaproteobacteria bacterium | reverse complement strand
CGCGCCCACGCCCCAGATCAGGCCGACCGAGCGCGGCGCGAGAAAGTCGAGCGCCTCGCCGCGGCCGAGCACGGCGAAGCCGCGCGGCTTGTCGAGATCGGAGGCGATCTTGGCGAGGAACTTGTTGTAGGAGAGGCCGATCGACACGGTGACGCCGATCTCGCGCTCGATGCGGCGCGCCAGCAGCGCAAGCGTGCGCGCCGGCGGCCCGCCATGGACACGCTCGGTGCCGGCGAGATCGAGGAACGCCTCGTCGATGGAGAGTGGCTGGACCAGCGGTGTCGTCGTCTCCATGAGCTCGCGCACCCGGCGGCCGACGGCGCGGTATCTCGCCATGTCGGGCCGGATCACCACCGCGTCGGGGCAGGCCTTCAGCGCCTTGAACATCGGCATCGCCGAGCGGATGCCGGAAAGCCGGGCGACGTAGCAGCAGGCGAGCACCACGCCGCGCACGCCGCCGCCGACGATCACCGGCCGGTCGAGCAGCTCCGGCCGGTCGCGCTTCTCGACGCTGGCATAGAAGGCGTCGCAGTCGATATGCGCCAGCGACAACGCCGTGAGCTCGCCATGCGAGACGAGCCGCGGCGAACCGCACTGCGCGCAGCGTCCGCCCGGCGGCGGTGCCTCGGCGAGCACGGCACAGTCGCGGCAAAGCGTGGTCACGGCGCCTCGTCCGGCCCCCACAGCCAGGCGGCGCCGCGCACTCCGCTGGCGTCGCCGTGGTACGGCGCCAGCAGCCGCGTCCTCACGGCGTCGGAAAAGACGTATTGGCTCCACAGCCGAGGCACGCGCTCATAGAGCCGGCCGATCCCGCTGAGCCCGCCGCCGAGCACGATCACCTCGGGGTCGAGCAGGTTCATGACCATGGCGAGGCTGCGCGCCAGCCGGTCTTCGTAGCGCCGCAGGCTCGCCTCGGCGTCAGCGTCTCCCGCCGCGGCGCGGGCCGCGATGGCGGCGGCGTCGAGCGCTTCGCCCGTCACCCGGCCATGATCGAGGGCGAGCCCGGGGCCGGAGAGGAAGGTCTCGATGCAACCTCGCTTGCCGCAGAAGCAGGCCGGGCCCGGCCGCTCGGCATCGCCCGGCCAGGGCAGCGGCGAATGGCCCCACTCGCCGGCGATGCCATTGGCGCCGAAGAGCGCCTCGCCGCTGACCACGACGCCGCCGCCGACCCCGGTGCCGAGGATGGCGCCGAACAGCACGGCCGCGCCGCGGCCCGCGCCGTCGATCGCCTCGGAGAGCGCGAAGCAGTTGGCATCATTGGCAAATCTGACCGGACGGCCGAGCGACTGGACGACATCGCGGTCGAACGGCCGGCCATTGAGGCTGGTCGAGTTGGAATTGCGCACCAGGCCGGTCGTCGGCGACAGGGAGCCGGGCATGCCGATGCCGACGGTGCAGCGCCGGCCGAGGGCCGTCTCGACCGAAGCGACCAGGCCGCGGATGGCGTCGACGGTGCCGGCATAATCGCCCGTCGGAGTTGCGACTCGTCGCCGCAGCACCATTTTACCCTGCGGATCGAGGGCCGCCGCCTCGATCTTGGTGCCGCCGAGGTCAATGCCGATGCGCATGGCCGGTCGCCGGAATCTCCGCCGCGCCGCTGTTCGCCGACTGGCAAAAGTTACGAATTCTTAAGGTAAACCAAACTATAGGTATCGCAACGCGGGGGAAGCATGAGAGATATGGTGTCGCCGATCGTCGAGCCCGTGTCGCGACCGTCGAGCCGTTGCGGGTGTCCGAACACAAGGATCTTCCCATGAGCAAGCGGGTTCTCATCGTCGAGGACAACGACCTCAACATGAAGCTGTTCCACGATCTGCTGGAAGCGCACGGCTATGCCACGTTGCAGACCAAGGACGGCATGGAAGCGCTCAAGCTCGCACGCCAGCATCATCCTGACCTCATCCTCATGGACATTCAATTGCCCGAGGTCTCCGGCCTCGAGGTGACGAAATGGATCAAAGAGGATGACGACCTCAAGGCGATCCCGATCATCGCCGTCACCGCCTTCGCCATGAAGGGCGACGAGGAGAAGATCCGGGAGGGCGGCTGCGAGGCCTATATCGCCAAGCCGATCTCCGTCGCCAATTTCCTGCAGACCGTCGAGCGTTTCCTGAGTTGAGAGCGGGGCCATGTCGGCGCGCGTGCTGGTTGTCGACGACGTCGAGGTGAACGTCAGGCTGCTCGAGGCCAAGCTGTCGAGCGAGTATTTCACCGTCATCACCGCTTCGAGCGGGCCGCGGGCGCTCGAGCTGGCGCAGAGCGAGCGGCCGGACATCGTGCTCCTCGACGTGATGATGCCGGAAATGGACGGTTTCGAGGTCTGCCGCCGGCTCAAGGCCGATCCGCACACCGCCGAGATCCCGGTGGTGATGGTGACGGCGCTGTCCGAGGTCGCCGATCGCGTCCGCGGCCTGCAGTCGGGCGCCGACGACTTCCTCACCAAGCCGGTCAACGACGTCGCGCTCTTCGCGCGCGTGCGCTCGCTGGTGCGCTTGAAGCGCATGATGGAGGAGTGGCGGCTGCGCGAGGAGGTCTACGGCCGCTTCGACACGGTCATCGCCGAGACCCGGCGCGCCGAGGACAAGAGCCCCGCCCGCGTCGTGCTGTGGGAGGAGAGCGGTTTCGCCGCCGAGCGCGTGACCGAGATGTTGCAGGACGTGGCCGCCGCGGTGCTGCGACCGACGGCGCCGGAGCAGCTGCGCGAGATGGTGGACGGCGCGACCGACTTGGTGATCCTGAGCCTCGCCGGGCAGCAGGACGCGCTGCGGCTGGTGGCGCAGTTGCGCGGCAACGAGGCGAGCCGGCTGGTGCCGATCCTGCTCATCGCCGACAGCGAGGACCTTCCGCGGCTGGCGAAGGGCCTCGATCTCGGCGCCAACGACTACATCATGCGGCCGCTCGACCGCAACGAGCTGACGGCGCGCGCACGCACGCAAGTCCGCCGCAAGCGGCTGCAGGACCGGCTGCAGGACAATTACCAGCGCAGCCTGGCGCTGGCGCTCACCGACAGCCTCACCGGCCTCTACAACCGCCGCTACCTGATGGCGCATCTCGGCGGGCTGATGACGCGCGCGGCCGACGGCGCGCAGGGGCCCGCGGTGCTGATGCTCGACATCGACTACTTCAAGCGCGTCAACGACCAATACGGCCACGCCGCCGGCGACGCGGTGCTGCGCGAGGTGGCGGGCCGCATCGCGCGTCACGTGCGCGCCTTCGACCTGGTGGCGCGGTATGGCGGCGAGGAGTTCGTCGTCGTCATGCCGGAGACGCAGCTTGCCGTCGCCGCCATGGTCGCCGAGCGCCTGCGCAAGGTGGTCGCCGCCAAGCCGGTCACGCTCGGCGAGGAGCTCGGCGAGCTCGAGCTCACCATCAGCGTCGGCATCGCCGTCACCCGCGAGGGCGGCGACAGCGCCGGAAGCATCCTGCAGCGCGCCGACAAGGCGCTCTACGAAGCCAAAGGCCGCGGCCGCAACTGCGTCGCGGGCTCGATGGCCGAGATCCTGCCGGTCAGCCACGCCTCCTAGGCGTGGCCGGCAACGAAAAAGCCGCCCCAAGGGCGGCTTTTCGCGGCGCCTGGAGCGGCGCTACTTGATCTTCGACTCCTTGAACAGCACGTGCTTGCGCGCGACGGGATCGTATTTCTTGAGCTCGATCTTCTCGGTCTTGGCGCGCGGGTTCTTCTTGGTTACGTAGTAGTAACCGGTATCCGCGCTGCTCACGAGCTTGATCAGGATGGTGTTGGACTTGGCCATGGCCGGTTACCTCCGGAGCGGGCGCGGAGGATAGCGCGCGGCCGCATCTTGTCAAGCGCCGCGGCGGCGGGCGAGGCCGGCCTGGACGGCGGCGCGGGCGGGTGGCACGGTAGCCGGGATCCTCAGGGAGGCCGGCGATGAAGATCGCGAAGCTCAGCACCATCCGCGCCGAAGTGCCGCTGGCGCGGCCGATCCGCACGGCGATCCACGACATCCGCTCGGTCGGCGCGCTGCTGGTCTTCATCGACGCCGGCGACGGGCTCGTCGGCGAGGGCTATCTCTTCGCCCCGGGTACGCGCCAGCTCGGCGTCTTCGACGAGATGGTGCAGAGCTTCGCGCCGGGGCTCGTCGGCGCCGACCCGGAGATGAGCGAGGCGCTGTGGCGGCGGCTGTGGAGCGACATCAATTTCTACGGCCACAAAGGCATCGCGGTCTTCGCGCTCTCGGCCGTCGACATGGCGCTGTGGGACCTGCGCGGCAAGGCGCTGGGACGGCCGATCCACCGCCTGCTCGGCGGCTGCCGCAGCCTGGTTCCCGCCTATGCCAGCGGCGGGCTGTGGCTTGGCTCGGGGGTGGACGAGCTCGTCGCCGAAGCGCGCTCCTTCGTCGCCGCGGGATTCCGCGCGATGAAGATGCGGCTCGGCAAGAAGCGGCTCGAGGAGGATGTCGAGCGGGTCCGCGCCGTGCGCCAGGCGATCGGGCCCGATGTCGCGCTGATGGCCGACGCCAATCAGGGCTTCACCGTCGACCACGCCATCCGCCTCGGCCGCCGCCTCGAGGAGTTCGGCCTTGCCTGGTTCGAGGAGCCGGTGCCGGCCTGGGATCTCGACGGCTCGGCCCGGGTCGCCGCCGCGCTCGACACGCCCGTCGCCAGCGGCGAAACCGAATACGCCCGCTACGGCTTCCGCGACATGCTCAAGGCGGGAGCGGCCGACGTGCTGATGCCCGATCTCGGCCGCGTCGGCGGGGTCAGCGAGTTCGTCAAGGTGGCGCACATGGCCGATGCGGTCGACCTTCCGGTCTCGTCGCACATCTATACCGAGCAGAGCCTGAGCCTGGTGGCGGCGCTCGGCAACGCGACCTATCTCGAGCACATGCCGTGGTTCGCCGGCCTCTTCCGCGAGAAGCTCGAGCTGCGCGACGGCATGGTCGTGGTGCCGGAGCGGCCCGGCTTCGGCTTCACCTTCGATCCGGACGCGGTCGAGCGCTACCGGCTCTGAGCGCTACTGCGCCGCGACCGACTCCACCGGCCGGAGCTGCGCCTGGATCGCCTTGAGGTCGGCCTCGTCGAGCGTCTCCTTCTCCAGCAGCAGCGTGGCGCCGCGCTCGAGCAGCTCGTGCTGCTGCTGGAGGATGCCGACGGTGCGCGCGAAGGAGCGCTCGACGATCTGCTGCACCGCCTGGTCGATGGCGAAGGCGGTGGCGTCGCTGTAGTGGCGCGGCTCCCAGCCGAGATTGGCCGGCGGCTGCAGGAACATCGGCCGGTCGCTGTCGTAGGAGACCGGGCCGAGCTTCTCGTCCATGCCGTAACGGGCCACCATGTCGCGGGCGATGCTCGTCACCTTGGCGAGATCGTCGGCGGCGCCGGTGGAGAGATGGCCGAAGATGATGTGCTCGGCGGCGCGGCCGCCGAGCAGCACGCAGAGGCGGCTTTCCAGCTCCTCGCGCGTCTGGATGAAGCGGTCCTCGCTCGGCCGCTGGATGGTGTAGCCGAGCGCGCCGATGCCTCGCGGGATGATCGACACCTTGTGCACGACGTCGGTGCCGGGCAGCGACATCGCCACCAGCGTGTGGCCCATCTCGTGATAGGCGACGACGCGCCGCTCCGTGGGATTGAGCACCCGCCGCTTCTTCTCCAGGCCGGCGACGAGACGCTCGACGGCGCCGGTGAAGTCGGCCATGGCGACGCTGTCGCCCTTCCGGCGCGTGGCGATGAGCGCCGCCTCGTTGACGAGGTTGGCGAGGTCGGCGCCGGTGAAGCCGGGCGTCAGCGCGGCGACCTTCTCGGGGTCGACGTCGGCGGCGAGCGTGTGGCCCTTCAGATGCACCTTGAGGATGTCGATGCGGCCGAGCTTGTCCGGCCGGTCGACCAGCACCTGGCGGTCGAAGCGGCCGGCGCGCAGCAGCGCGGGATCGAGGATCTCCGGCCGGTTGGTGGCGGAGAGCAGCACCAGGCCCGA
>JASHTP010000458.1 GCA_030040495.1 Alphaproteobacteria bacterium | reverse complement strand
ACCTATCGCCTCAAGGGCCACACCGCCGCCGACGCCGCCACCTATCGCAGCGCCGCGGAGGTGGCGAAGAAGCTCGAGGACGAGCCGATCGGCCGCTGCGGCGAGGCGCTCCGCCTCAACGGCGTCGGCGCCGACAAGCTTGCCGCGATCGAAGCGGCGGCGCGGCAGGAGATGATGGCGGCAGCCGCTGCGGCGCGCGCCGCGCCCTGGCCGGCGCGCGATCTCGCCTGGCAGGACGTGCAGGATGTGGGATCGCCGAGGGAGGCAAGGCGATGAGCACCCTCACCTATCTCGACGCCGGCCGGCTTGCGCTCCAGCAGGAGATGCGCCGCGATCCCCTTGTCTGGGCGCTCGGCGAAGATCTCGGGCGCGGCGGCGTCTTCGGCCAGTACAAGGGCCTCGCCGAAGAGTTCGGGCCCGAGCGCATCCTCGACACGCCGATCTCCGAAGCGGCGATCATGGGCACCGCGGTGGGCGCGGCGCTGGTCGGCACGCGGCCGGTGGTGGAGATGCGCTTCTCCGACTTCGCGCTCTGCGCCGTCGACGAGCTGGTGAACCAGGCGGCGAAGGCGCGCTACATGTTCGGCGGCCAGGGCAAGGTGCCGCTGGTGGTGCGCCAGCCGAGCGGCATGTGGCGCTCCTCGGCGGCGCAGCATTCGCAATCGCTCGAAGCCTGGTACGCGCACATCCCCGGCCTCGTCGTGGTGGCGCCGGCGACGCCGGCCGACAATTTCGGCCTGCTCAAGGCGGCGATCCGCTGCGACGATCCCGTGGTCTATATGGAGCACAAGGATCTCTGGGGCGTCACCGGCGAGGTCGACGAGAGCGCCGCGCCGCTGACGCTGGGGAAAGCGCGCACGGTGCGCGAGGGGAGCGACCTCACCATCGTCACCTGGTCGGGCATGCTGCGCCAGGTCGAGGCGGCGGCGGCGCTGCTCGGCGGCAAACCCTCGGTCGAGATCCTCGATCTCCGCACGCTCTATCCCTGGGACCGCGAGGCGGTGCTCGCCTCGGCGCAGCGCACCGGGCGGCTGCTCATCGTGCACGAGGCGGTGCAGGTCGGCGGATTCGGCGCGGAGATCGCGGCGACCATCGGCGAGGCGCTGTTCGGCGCGCTCAAGGCGCCGGTGCGCCGGCTCGGCGCGCCGCGCATCCCGGTGCCCTACGCGCCGCCGCTCGAGGAAGTGTGCAAGATCTCGCCCGACGAGATCGCGGCGACGGCGCGCGCGATGGTGCGATGAAGGAACGCTGGCGGCAAAGCCTCGACCTGTTGTCGGAGCGCGTGCTCTCGACCCGCGCCGAGATCGGCGAGGCCTGGCCTTATCACGCCGATCCCGCCAGCGGCCGATGGTCGACGACGCCGGACGGCGACTGGTGCGCCGGCCACTGGATCGAGGCGCTGCGCATCGTCGGCGAGCGCAGCGGCGACCGCAGCCTCGTCGCCGAGGCGCGGCGGCGCACCTATGCGATCCGCCCCAAGCTCGAGCGCGACGACATGTTCCGCGGCCCCTGCTTCTACTACTCGGCGGCGCGGCTCGACGCCAGCGAGAAGAACCAGGCGATGCACGGGCTGGCGCTCGCCGCGGCGCGCGCCATGCGCGGCATGGCGATGCGGGTCAACGGCGCCATGCCGATCGGCACCGAGGTGCAGGTGAGATCGACCGATCTCGCCTCGCGCGCCATCGTCGCCGTCGACAATGTCCATCCCAATCTGCTGCTCGACTGGTGGGCGCTCGAGGAGACCGGCGATCCCACCTACCGCGTCGGCGCCGAGCGCCATCTCGAGGCGACGGCGCGCGACTTCATCCGGCCCGACGGCTCGACCGTGGAGTTCATCGAGTACGAGCCCGAGACCGGGGCGGTGAAGCGCCGCTTCACGCTCTTGGGCTGCAGCGACGAATCCTGCTGGAGCCGCGGCCAGGCCTGGGCGATCGGGGGATATCTGCGCGCCTACGAGGCGACGCGCGAGAAACGCTGGCTCGAGATCGCGACGCGGCTCCTCGATTACTGGTGGGCGCATACCGGCGCGGACCGCATCCCGCCTTACGATTTCGCCGATCCCGATCCGGCGGCGCCGCCCGATAGCTCGGCGGCGGCGATCGTCGCGGAAAGCCTGGCGCGGCTCGCGGTGATCGCGGACCTGCCGGGCGACGCGGCTTCGGTCACCGACCGGCTCGCGCCGCTGCTCGACGGGCTCGTCGCGCGCGTGACGCCGGTCGACGACAGCGACGCGCGGCCGCGCGGCATGCTGCTCGATGGCTGCTTCAACCGGCCGAAGCGCTTCGCCGATCACCACGAGCTGATCTGGGGCGATTGCTACCTGCTGTTCGCGCTGCACTGCCTCGACCGCAAGGGGCTGCCGTGCTGAGGCGGCCTGAGAGGGTGCGGCCGGAGTTTGAGTCGTGACGTATCTTGCGGGATGAGGCGGAGGTCGCCGGCAAGCATCACCTCACCCTCCCATCGCTGCGCGATGGGCCCCACCCTCTCCCCCGCTCCGCGGCGGAGAGGGGCAATGTCGTTCGTCGCCGGAAAGTCGATCCTCAAGAGCGGTGTCGCTTGGCCTCGCGCACTTGGCACAAGTCAGCCGGCGCGCATCGTCCGAGGCGGTTGTGCAATGCGCGGCGCTCTGCCAGTTTAGCGGCGGGAACCGGGGGAGTGTACGTTGCAACGACTGGCGCAGGCGAGAGGCGAATACCGTTGGACCGGCCTTCGCAGCGGACTAATGGCCGGCAGCGCGATCGCGCTGCTGCTCGGCGCGGCGGCACCGGCCTGGGCCGACGCGACGGCGCCGGCGAGCAGCGTGGCGCAAGCCGGGCCGGCGGCGCAGCCCTCGACCGACGCCCTGCCGAAATGGGGACCCTTCATCGATCTCGACGGCAAGGCGGGCACCGAGCGCAATATCGGCACCGGCGACCTGTTCGTGCCGCTGCTGCAGAATGGCAGCTCGATGCTGTTCACCGATCTGCGCGGCCGCTTCGACGACCAGGGCAGCCAGGAAGGGAATTTCGGCCTGGGCGTGCGCCGCATGCTGGCGTCGGGCTGGAATCTCGGCCTCTATGGCTATTACGACCGGCTGAAAAGCGCTCTGGGCGACGATTTCGGCCAGGCGACTTTCGGCGCCGAGGCGCTGTCGCTCGACTGGGACGCGCGCGCCAATCTCTATCAGACGGTGGGGCCGCGCATCGCCGATCTCGGCACCACCAGCAGCAGCGCCGCGGCGATCTCGGGCACCGCGGTCGAGGTCACCACCACCGGCACGCAGCAACAGGAAGTGGCGCTGCACGGCTTCGACGGCGAGGTCGGCTGGCGCGTGCCGGTGTTCGACGCCGCCGACACGAAGCAGCTCCGCGTCTATCTCGGCGGCTATGATTTCGAAGGCAGCGGCGTCAGGTCGGTCGCCGGCCCGCGCGGGCGGATCGACCTCACGGTCCACGAGGTGCCGCATCTCTGGTCGGGCTCGCGGCTCGAAATCGAGACCGAGGTGCAGCATGACGGGCCGCGCGGCACCCAGGCCTTCGCGCTGCTGAGCCTGCGCATCCCGCTGCAGATCTTCGCCAGCGCGGCGCCGTCGTCGCTGACGCCGATGGAGCGGCGCATGACCGATCCCATCGTGCGCGACGTCGATGTGGTGAGCGAGGCGCACACCGTGGCGACGCCGACCATCACCGAGACCGCGACCCAGACGGCGAGCGGCAGCGCGCTCACCGTGCTGAGCAGCAGCAGCACCAGCGGCGCGGCGCTTCCCGGCGCGGTCGCCGCCGCCGGGGCCAACTCGACCGTGATCCTCTCCGGCAGCTTCACCACCGCGGCGACCCTGGCCTTGCAGTCGGGCCAGACGGTGATGGGCGGCGGCTCGCTGGCGGTGAAGACTCCCTCCGGCCGCACCGCGACCTTGACCACGCCGTCGGCCAGCGTCACCGGCAATATCGGCGGCGCCAACTGGACGGTCGCCATGGCCAACAACAGCACGCTCTCGGGCATGGTGATCAACAACACCGACACCACCAACGCCAATTCCTTGGACGTGGAGGCAAGCGGCGTCAGCGGCGCCAAGATCATCAACAACACGCTCAACGCCACCGAGACCGGCGCCCTCGGCACCGCCCACGGCGTGGACGTCCTCGCCGGCTCGAGCAACGTCACGGTGAGCGGCAACACCATCACCGCCAGGGGCGGCAGCCTCGCCCTCGGCGTCCAGGTGAACGCGTCGAGCGCCACCGTGACCGGGAACAGCTTGAGCGCCTCCGGCGCCACCACCACGAACGCCACCGCGAGCTTGACCAACGCCAATATCCTGTCCGGGTCCAACGGCAACACCGCCGTCGCCGGCAGCTGCAACGTCATCGCCGCCGGGACCGGCACCACGGTCAATTTCAACAACGCCGCCGCGTGCGGGCCGTAGGCGCCGACCCCTGCCTCGACGGCGCGGGCTCGCCGTGCTGAGATGAGCCGGCGAAGGAGGCAATCATGACCGCGCTGCATTTCCGTTCCGCCACCGAGCTGGCCGGCGACCTCAAATCGAAGCGCATCGGCTGCCGCGAGCTGCTGGAGCATTTCATCGCGCGCGTCGAGCGCTTCAACCCGTCGCTCAACGCCATCATCGCCACCGACCTGCCGGCCGCGCGCTTGCGCGCCGATGCCGCGGACGCCGCGCTCCGGCGCGGCGAGGTCTGGGGGCCGCTGCACGGGCTGCCGATGACGGTGAAGGAATCCTACGACGTGACCGGCCTCCCCACCACCTGGGGCGTGCCGCAATTCAAGGACAATATCGCGCGGCGCAACGCGCTCGCCGTCGATCGCCTGCTCGGCGCCGGCGCGGTGGTGTTCGGCAAGACCAACGTGCCGCTGATGCTGGCGGACTGGCAGAGCTTCAACGCCATCTATGGCACCACCAGCAATCCCTGGGATTTGAGCCGCACGCCGGGCGGCTCCTCGGGCGGCTCGGCGGCGGCGCTCGCCGCCGGCCTCACCGGCCTCGAAGCCGGCAGCGACATCGGCTCCTCGATCCGCAATCCCGCGCATTATTGCGGCGTGTGGGGGCACAAGCCCACCTACGGCATCGTCTCGCCCAAGGGCCATGCGCTGGGCGAGCGCGCCGCCACCGGCGACATCTCGGTCTGCGGCCCGCTGGCGCGCGGCAGCGCCGATCTGGCGCTGGCGCTCGGCATCATGGCGGGGCCGGACGAGATCGACGGCGAAGGCTGGCGGCTCGAGCTGCCGAAGCCGAAGCAGGAGCGGCTCGCCGATTTCAAGGTCGCGCTGATGCTCGAGGCGGCCGATTCCGAGGTCGACCGCGCGGTGCAGGACCAGCTCCAGGCGCTCGCCGACTTCCTCGCCAAGCGCGGCGCCCGCGTCGACGACAAGGCGCGGCCTTCGATCGAGGCGCGCCGCGCGCACGCCCTCTACATCCAGCTCCTGCGCGCCGCCACCTCGGGCCGGCTCAGCGACGCCGAGTTCGCCGCGGCGCAGGCGCAGGCGAAGGCGCTTCCGGCCGAGGACGACAGCTATTTCGCGCGCATGCAGCGGGCCAACAGCATGCATCATCGCGACTGGCTGCGCTTCAACGAGGAGCGGCACCGCATGCGCCTCGCCTGGGCCGAGCTCTATCGCGACTACGATCTCTTCCTCTGCCCCGCCGCCGCCGGCGCCGCGCCGCCGCACGACCATGCGGGCGAGCGCTGGCAGCGCACCATCGCGGTCAACGGCAAGCGCGTCCCCACCACCGATCAGCTGTTCTGGGCGGGCTTCACCTGCGCCTTCTATCTCCCGGCCACGGTGGCGCCGATCGGCGCGAGCCCGGAAGGATTGCCGATCGGCGTGCAGATCGCCGGCCCGCAGTACGGCGACCTCACCTGCATCCGCTTCGCCGAGCTGCTGGAGCGGGAGTATCGCGGGTTCGTGGCGCCGAAGGGGTATGAATAGGCCGAGGCTCGCCACGGGCCTCGCCGCGTGACGTCGAAACGGGGGATGAACATGCGCCTGGTCATGATGCTGCTCGCCGCGCTCTCGGTCGCCATGCCCGCCTATGCGAAGATGACGGACGCCGAGGCGCGCAAGGTGGCGGAGACGACGAGCGACAAATTCAACGAGGACTGGAACAAAGGCGACGCCAAAGGGCTGGCCGCGCTCTTCACCCGGAACGGCACGCTGGTCACGCCCGGCGGATTGCTCGCCGGGACCGCGGCGATCGAGAAGGACCTCGCGCAGGCGGCGGGGAAATCCACCCACACCACCACCGTGGACGAGGCGCACGCCATCGGCGCCAACGCCTGGGCGGCCGGCAGCTTCAAGGTCGAAGGACCGAACGGCCATCCGAGCTTCGGCGGCTTCTGGTCGAGCCTTTATGTGCGCGACGGCCATGGCTGGAAGATGCGGCTGCTCATGATCAACACCACGCCGCCGAAGCCGCCCGCGGCGCCGCCGCCGGCGAAGTAGCGGGCGGGCAGAGCCATCGGGGTGCAGATCGCCGGCCCGCAGTATGGAGACCTCACCACGATCCGCTTCGCCGAGCCGCTGGAGCGGGAGTATTGGGAATTCCAGCCGCCGCTGGAGTTCGACTGAGCGGGAGCGGAGCGTCAGTTAGGCGCCGGGTAGACGACGAGGTGCCGTTGCTCTCGGACCGTGACGCCGCAGCGGCCCCGGTACTCGCCATTTTTCTGCTGCACAAGCTTGAAATGGTCGTGGCCGTCTTGCGAGAGACGGAATTCACAGCCTTGCGCCTTGTTGCCCCGATTCGAAAAATAGAGCAGCGCCCATTCCTTGCCGCCGATGACGCAGCGGAAGCCGTTGAATTCCCTGTCCGGCGAACAGAGATGACCGTGACTATGCGCGTAAGGCGCCATCCCGTGCGCCCCTTGCACGATGACGCCGCCGCCTGGAAGCGGCGGAAGCTTTTGCGCGAGCGCCGCCGGCGCCGACACCAGCATCGCCGCCGCAACCGCAAGGCTGAAACGCCGCAGAACCATCCGATCCCCCTTCAGGGTCTTGCTCGCATAAAGGCTGATCAAAAGCCTCGCCTCCGTCAAGTCGGCGCACCGCGCAGCGTTGTCGCCCGCGGACGGCAGCGGTTGCTCTTGCGACCGCGAGGGCCCGCGCGGTGCGGGCTGGGCGCACGATGCCGATCTCGCCACGATTCGCTTCGCCGGGCTGCGGGAGCGGGAGTATCGCGGATACGTGGCGCCGAAGGACTTCGAGCGAACGGGTTGCGGGATGAGGTGGGTGCTAGCGGCAGGCGCCACCTCACCTTCCCATTGCTTCGCAATGGGCCCCTTCCTCTCCCCCGCTTCGCGGCGGAGAGGGGAATTTAAATTCAGCGCCGACGAAACTAACCCAGCAGTTCCGCCGCTTCGCTCATCGGCACCGGGCGTTCCGCCAGCAGGAGGTCGCCGGCCTTCGCTTCCCAGGGCGCGGTCTCGCGCTTGAGCGGATCGCGCGGCGCAAGCCGGTGCTCGAGGACGAAGCGGCTCAGGAGGGCGCGGCGGGCGTCGGCGGGGTCGCGGGTGCCTTCCCAGGCGAGCAGCAGGGCGGTGACGGCGTTGTAGAGCGCGGTGGCGGCGCTGCGCGCCTCGGCTTCGGCGCCGGGATCGCGCGCGACATCCTCGGCAAATCC
>JASHTP010000457.1 GCA_030040495.1 Alphaproteobacteria bacterium | reverse complement strand
CGGCGAGCCGTTGTTCGCGGCCAGCATGGTGTTGCGGATGTCGTCCATCGAGTGGATCAGGCCGACGCCGCGGACGATCGCCGCCTGCGGCCCGAAATTGACCGTCTGGCCGCCGACGTTGATGTTGCTGTTGTTGAGCGCCTGCAGCACCTGCTGCAGGCCGAGGCCGTAATCGACGAGCTTGTCGAGATCGACGGTGACCTCGTAGGTCTTGGTCTTGCCGCCCCAGCCGACGACGTCGACGACGCCGGGCAGCGCCTTGAAGCGGCGCTCGAGGATCCAGTCCTGGATCGTCTTGAGGTCGGTGACGGAGTAGCCCGGCGGCCCCACGACGCGGTAGCGGTAGATCTCGCCGATCGGGCTTTCCGGCGAGACCTGGGGCTGGGCGCCGTTGGGCAGCGCCGGCAATTGCGAGAGCCGGTTGATCACCCACTGCTCCGCCTCGTCATAGGTGAAGTCGTAGGTGAATTGGATGTTGACGTCGGAAAGGCCGAAGAGCGAGATGGTCCGCACCGAGGTGACGTGCGGGATGCCCGCCATCTGGATCTCGATCGGGATGGTAATGTAGCGCTCGATCTCCTCGGCCGACTGGCCCGTGCTCTGCGTCACCACCTCGACCAGCGGCGGCACCGGGTCGGGATAGGCCTCGATGTTGAGCCGGGTGAAGCTGACGGCGCCGGCCGCGAAGAGGAAGAGCAGCAGGACGACCATCAGGACCCGCTGTCGCAACGCGAAGGCAACGATGCTGCTCATGCCGCCCGGCCCCCGCGATCAATCGCCCTGGGCGGCGCGGTCGATGAACAGGCTGCCGCTGGTGACCACCTTCTCGCCCGGCGCGAGCCCCGCGAGCACCTCGACCATGCCTCCCGCGCCGATGCGGCCGACGCGGATCGGCTGCAGCGACAGGGTCTTGTCGTCATGCGCCACCCAGACGCGCGCGGCGTCGCCCTCGTAGATGACCGCCTCCTGCGGCACCGCGGGCGCCGTGACCGCGCCGCCGGTGATGATGCTGAAGCTCGCGAACATCTCGGGCTTGAGCTCGCCGTCGGGATTCTCGACCTCGGCGCGCACGGTCAGGCGATGCGTGTTGGGATCGACCGAAGGCGCGACATAGGTGAGCTTCGCCTTGAACGTCCGGCCGGGATAGGCCAGCACGCGCACCTCGACGGGCGCGCCCAGATGCATCAGCGGCGCGTCCTCCTCGCGCACATTGGCGACGAGCCAGACCACCGACAGGTCGCCGATCGAGAAGATCGGAGTCGAGGCGCCCTGGGCGGTCGAATTGATGTACTGGCCGAGGCCGACCTGGCGCTGGATCACCGTGCCGCTGATCGGCGCGGTGACGATCGCCTCCGGGTCCATCCTCTGCGCCGTCTCGAGCGCGGCGATCTCCCGGTCGCTCTTGCCGAGGATGCGCAGCCGGTTGCGCACCGCGGCGAGCGCGATCTCGGCCGAGCGCAGGGTGTTCCTGGCGCTTTCGAGATCCGCCTGGGCCTGCTGCCAATCCTTGAGCGCGCCGGCCTTCGCCTCGTAGAGCTCGTGCTGGCGCTTCTCGTTGATGGCGGCGAGCTTCAGCTGCGAGCGCGCGGTGTTGACGGCGGCGACGGCGGCGATGAGATCGTTCTGGCCCTGGACGAACTCCGAGGCCACGATCGCCAGCAGCGGGGCGCCCTTCGCGACCTCGTCGCCGGCCTTGACGAAGAGCCGGGTGACGCGGCCGGAATAGGGCGAGAAGACCGGCGTCGTCCGGTCGTCGTCGGTGGCGATCTTGCCGTCGGTGACCCGCTCCGGCCGGAAGGTGACCTCCCGCACCGGCGCGATCTTGAAGTTCGCCCATTGCGCGTCGGTCGGCCGGAAGGTGCCCGGCGCCAGGGCCGGCGCTTCCTGCCTGGCCTCGTCGCCCGCGCCGAACTCGCGGCGCAGCGCCGGCACCAGGATGAGCGCCGCCACCGCCGCCACGGCGACGACGGCGAGAACGGCGATCTGCGCCCGACGCGAGAAGGCGCGGGAAGCGCGGCGCAGCGGCGAGGATTCCGTACCGTGCACGGATGGCGATCCCTAAAACAGGCAAAACCCGCCCACCGGGCCCCGGGCGGGTCGGAGAGGCGGTGCCTCTATAATAGACCCAGCTTACGGGAAGCTGACAGAGGCGCCCGGGCTAACCATCTTAATCCTAGAAGATTAGATGCTACACTTTGGCGACGTCGGGCGTTGCAAAGGGCCATTCGCGTGAGGCTTCTGGTCGTCGAGGACAATGCGGAGCTGGGAGCGCTGCTCACCAAGGGGCTCGCCGCCTCGGGCTTTGCCGCCGACGTGGTGGGAACGGCGCAGGATGCGCGCGAGGCGCTCGCCGCCGCGCGCTACGCCGCCATCGTGCTCGATCTCGGCCTGCCGGACGGCGACGGGCTCGGCGTGCTGCGCAAGCTGCGCGAGCGGCGGGACACCACGCCGGTGCTGGTGCTGACGGCGCGGAGCAGCGTCCGCGACCGCGTCACCGGGCTGCGCGACGGCGCCGACGACTACCTGGTCAAGCCCTTCGCGCTCGAGGAGCTGGTGGCGCGGCTGCACGCGCTGCTGCGCCGCCCGGGCGAGCTGCTCGGCCGCTCGCTGCGGGTGGGCAACGTCGTCTTCGACACCGAGGCGCGCCAGGTCTTCGTCGCCGATACGCCGCAATTCTTCTCGCTGCGCGAGGTGGCGGTGCTCGAGATCCTGATGCGGCGGAGCGGGCGCGTGGTGTCGAAGAAGCTGGTCGAGGACCATCTCTTCGGCCTCTCGGGCGACGTCGGCTCCAACGCCGTCGAGGTCTATATCCACCGCCTGCGCAAGCAGCTCGCCGACAGCGGCGCCAAGGCGCAGATCCACACCATCAGGGGCGTCGGCTATCTCATCGCCGAGGAAAAGGAGCCGTGATCCGCTTCAAGTCGATCATCTCGCGCATCATCTCGCTGCATGTGATCGCCGTCGGCATCACCTCGATCTGCATGCCGCTGGCGCTCTACTGGCTGCTGAGCTCGACGGCCAACGATCTCCATCACCGGGCGCTGCGCGAATTCGCCGGGACCATCGCCCGCTACCTGACGCGCGGCGCCGACGGCGGCTGGCGGATCGAGCTGCCGGCAGGCCTGCGCGAGCTCTATTCCGAGAGCTACGGCCGCTACGCCTATGCCGTGCTCGACGGCGAGGGCCGCGTCCTGTTCTCCTCGCTCGACGACCGCTCGGCGATCTTCCCCGGCGATCGCCGCGCGGCGCCGGAGGAGTTCCTGCAGACCAGCCGCGGCGGCGCCGTCATCTACGGCGCCAGCATCGTCAAGACGATCGGCGGGCAGACGCTGAGGATCCAGGTCGCCCAGGATCTCGCGCATCGCGACGTGCTCATCGACGACATCGTCGCCGATTTCTTCCCGCGCGTCGGCTGGATCACCATTCCGATCCTGCTGGCGCTGCTGATGATCGACATCGTCATCTTCCGCCGCGCCTTGCGGCCGGTGCTGCAGGCCTCGGAGACGGCGCGGACGATCGGGCCGGCGCGCACCGAAGTCCGGCTGCCGACGCGGGACCTGCCGCGCGAGATCCTGCCGCTGGTGAACGCGGTCAACCAGGCGCTCGACCGACTCGAGCGCGGCTTCCGCATCCAGCGCGAGTTCACCGCCGACGCCGCGCACGAGCTGCGCACGCCGCTCGCCATCCTGCGCGCCCGCATCGACACGCTGGAGAACCGGGCGATGGGCGAGGCGCTGCGCCGGGACATCGACGGCATGAGCCGCATCGTCAGCCAGCTCCTCGACATCGCCGAGCTCGAGAGCTTCGTCGTCGACCCGGCGGAGCGCGCCGATCTGCACGCCGTCGCCGCCGAAGTCGCCGCCTTCATCGCCCCGCTGGCGGTTGCCGAGGGCAAGAGCATCGCGCTCATCGGCGTCAAGGATCCGGTGTGGATCAGGGGCAATCCCGAGACGCTGTTCCACGCGATCCGCAACCTCGCGGAAAACGCCATCAGCCATACGCCAGCGGGCACGACGGTCGAGATCGAGGTGACGGAGGGCGGCGCCGTGCGCGTGCTCGATGTCGGCCCGGGCGTGCCGGAAAGCGAGCGCGAGCTCATCTTCCGCCGCTTCTGGCGCCGCGACCGCGGCCGCCACGGCCATGCCGGACTGGGCCTTTCCATCGTCTCGCGCATCGTCGAGGCGCATGCGGGATCGATCGCGGTCGAGGACCGCGCCGGCGGCGGCGCCGTCTTCGCGCTGCGCTTCGCGCGCGCGGCCTGACGCGGATTTCCCGCACGTCTCCCCACGAGAAATCCGGCCCGGCTCAAACGATGGCGATGCTCGGCGCGCCGCCTTCTTCCCAGACGTTGAAGACCGCGTCCCACTGGGCGATGCGGTTGCCGCGCATGCGCCAGAACTCCATGCCGCGGCCGCGCATCCGCCGGCCGGTCTTGGCATCCTCCCACTCGGCGTCCCAGTCGTTGCCGATGAGGTCGCCCATCACCATGCGCAGATGCTTCTCGAGCCGGTAGTTGCGCTGGCGCGCGAAGCGGGCGCGGATGAAGGCCTCGATCGCCGCGCGGCCGCGCATCTCAGGAAAATCGCCGAAGCGGGCGACCGCGTCCTCGGTGAAGCCGGCGACGATGCCGGCGATGTCCGCCCGGGCGAAGAGCCTCTCCACCCCTTTCACGATGTCGCGCGCCGCCTCGATCGTCAGCGCCTCGCCGCCTTGCCCCGCCGCCATGGCCGCCTCCCGCGCCGGCGCGCCGCTCAGTCCTCCGCGGCGAGCAGCTCGTTGGTCCACTCGCGCTCGGCGAGGCGCTCTTCGCAGCGCTCCGCCAGCTCGACGAGCTCGCGCGCCTCGGCGCCGGTCGCTTCCGCGGCGGCGCGGCGGCAACGCTGCGCCATCCGGCGCAGATAGGCGACGCTCCCGGAACGATCGGTCATGGGCTCTGCCTCCGTGTCCCAAGGCGCGGCCGTGCCCGCCTGTGGATAAGTTTTTTTGAAGAACGCGCTTGCCGGCATCATGATTCATAGCATGCCGGCCAGGGTTGTCCACCGCCCGCCGGTGGGGCAAGATCGCGCACCCGCCCCTTGCCCGGAAGCCGCCGCGCCATGGATTTGCCCGCGCCTTCGACCTCCGTGCCCATCCGAGCCCTGCTGCTCGGCATGCGCATCGACACGCGCGGGCTCGAGCGCGGCGACACCATCGCCACCAACCCGCTCACGCTCCGCATCGGGCGCGACGGCATCGCCTTCCTCTTCCGCTACGGCGTCGCCGTCTTCGCCGGACTCTCGGCGATCGAGGAGGACGAGGTGGTGCGCTCGCTCGGCCCGCGCATCAGCGAGCCCGCGGCGACGCCCGAGACCGATCAGGTGCAGATCCTGATCCGCCCCGGCGGCGAGGACCAGATCGACCCCTCGGGCGCGATCGTGCTCAAGGAGGCGGCGCCCGACCGGCTGCAGATCGTCGCCAACGTGCTGTCGAAGAGCCTGATCCTGTCGCATTACGAAAGCCGCATCGCGACCGCCTTCGACCAGATCGAGCCGCTCGCCGAGCGGCTGCAGCGCAGCGGCCGGACCGGCTACCAGGCGCGCGAGCTGCTGCAGCAGATCGGCCGCGTGCTGGCGACGCAGCAGCGCATGGTCGGACGCGTCGAGATGGAGGAGAAGCCCGACGTGCTCTGGGACCATCCGGAGCTCGAGCGGCTCTATGCAAGGCTCGAGGACGAATACGAGCTGGCCGAGCGCAGCCGCGCGCTCGAAGGCAAGCTCGCGCTCATCAACGAGACCGTCGGCACCGTCCTCGACCTCGTGCAGAACCAGCGCGCGACGCGGCTCGAATGGTACATCATCGGGCTCATCGCCATCGAGATCCTGCTCAGCGTCGGCGACATGGCGATGCGGCTGCACCGCTAGCGCCGGCGCGCTAGCGGCGGAAGCGCAGATCGAGGCCGCGGTCGCGCCAGAGCGCCTCGATCGCGTCGAGGTCGGCGAGCCCCGCCGGGTTGGCCTTGGTCGGATAGAGGTGGCGCTGCGGCTCGAGCTGGCGGCGATAGAGCTCGAGCAGGCGGCGCAGCTCCGCCAGCGGCGCCGCGTGATCGTCGACGCGCAGATCGATGTCGGGAAAATCCTCGGTGGTGGCGACGAGCAGCGCCGCCGCCTGGCGGCCGCGCCGATCACCGCCCGCGGCCTCGCCGGCCTCGAGCGCGGCGAGCAGCCGCTCCGCCAGCGGCGCCTCCGTCGTCAGGCAGGTCTCGAAGGTGGCGTCGAGCACCGAGCTTCCCTTGAGCATGTTGCCGGCGGCGCTCACGCCGTCGCCGGTGCGGTGCCCGGCCCACTCGACGCAGTGCCGGCCGGTCCAGGCCGCGCTGCGCCCGTGCCGGTCGACCGCATGCACCTGGCGCAGCTCGCGCCCGGGATCGGGCGCGAGCGCCGCTTCGATCGCGGCGGCAGGATCGAGCCCGCGCTCGAGCCCGTCGAGCACGCGCGGCCCGAGATAGGGGTTGGTGATGGATTGCGTCGCCACCGCGCCAACGCCGGCGCGGATATAAGGCATGCGCGCGCCGACGGCGAAAGCGCGCGAGGTGACGGCGACGCCAAACGCACCGCTCGCCGCGTCATAGGCAAGAATGGACCAGGTCATGCCGCCGAGGTTAGCGCCTCGCCAAGCCCGGCGACAAACGGCACTCAGCCCGGCGAGGCACGTCCCGCGATGCGGCGCGCATCGGCGGGATCGGCGCCGGGCTTGTAACCGAAGGAATAGACATGCCGGTCATGCCGTCGATCGGCGTCGAGGCGCGGGCCGAGATCCCACAGCTCGAGGGTATACCACCAGCTCGCGCGCGGCTGTTGCGGACCGGCGATCGGCGCAAGGTTGAGCACGAAATAGCGCTCGCCGATCTTCAAGAGCTCGCTGGCGTGGTCGCCTTCGCCGATGACATTGTGCTTGGCGAGCCAGTCGCCGTCCTCGGCGCGGGCGGAGGAAAGCAGACGGCAGCCGCGCGGCGCCATGGCGACGAAGGTGCCGGGCATGAGCGTCGCGCCGCCCTCCGCAGCGGCGGCGGGATGGCGGCCATCGAGCACCGCATAGTGCTCGCCGCGGAACACCAGGATCTCATCGCGGTGCTTTCCGGGGCCCGTGAACTCGATGCGATAAGCGGCGAAGCCGCGCGTCGCCGCATAAATGCGATGGGTGGCGGTGATGCGCAGCG
>JASHTP010000456.1 GCA_030040495.1 Alphaproteobacteria bacterium | reverse complement strand
CCCTTCTGCGTGATGTCCTTGAGCGGCGCGTGGAACTGGCCGCCGGCATTGTTGACGAGCCCGTCGATGCGGGGATGCGCCGCGAGGATGCCGGCGACGGCGTGCTCCACCTCCTCCTCGACGCGGATGTCGCAGCGATGGATGGAAGGCCGCGCGGCGCCGGTCTCGGCGATCTCGTCCGCCACCGCGGCGAGCCTGTCCGGCCGGCGCCCGATCAGCGCGAGCCCGGCGCCGAGCGCGGCGAGCTCATGCGCGGTGCAGCGGCCGATGCCGCTGCCGCCGCCGGTGACGACGACATGCCGCCCGGCAAAGAGCCGGTCGCGGAACACCGAGCGATAGCCCATCACGCCTCCCCGGCTTCTTGGTACTGATTATTCTCAAAAGGGTACTGGACAGTACCAAGCTTGTCAAGGCAGGATGAGGCCGCGGGCGAGCGAGGATGGCGGCGCGATGGCGGTCTCGGCGATGAAGCGGGGCGTGAGCGCGTTCAAGCGCGGGCTCATCCTGCGCGCCGCCGCCAAGCTGTTCTCCGAGCGCGGCTATTCGGCGACGACGATCGACGCCATCACCGACGAGCTCTCGGCGTCGAAGCGGGCGATCTACGACCATTTCGCCGGCAAGAGCGAGATCCTGGTCGAAATCTGCGAGCAGGCGGTGCGGTTTTCCGTCGATCTCGCGGAGCGGGCGGCGCGCGCGCCGGGCGATCCCGCCGGCAGGCTCGCCCTGCTGGCGCGCGACTTCACCCGCATCGTCATCGAGAACCAGGATTACATCGCAATCTCCAGCCGCGAGATGAAGTTCCTGCCCGAGGAGTCGCGCCGCCGCATCCTGCGCATGCAGGAGCGGTTCGACCGCATCCTCGGCGCGATCCTCGCCGACGGCGTCGCGCGCGGGCAGTTCGCGCTCGCCGATCCCGCGCTCGCCGCGCTCGCCATCGACGGCATGATCATCTGGGTGCACCGCTGGTACCGCGCCGGCGGCCGGCTCTCGCCGGAAGAGATCGCCGCGGCGATGGCGGAGAAGGCGCTGCGCATGGCGGGGGCGCGCACCGGCGTCGAAAGGTGACGCCGCCGCACCCGGATTGAAGCATCCGCACCGGGGCGGCGGATCGTCGAATTCGTCCGCGGGGTCCGTCAGCACGGCGCCGCCCCGCGGCGATCGGGCGGGGACTGCTCCGCCCGATCGGTGCGCTTAGCGCGCCGGTCAGAAGGCGATCTGGGTGCGGAGAGCGATCGCGTTCACGACGACGCCGCCGCTGGTGGTGCCCCCTGCGGTCGATTGCGGGATCTTGTTCACGTCGTCGTAGATGTAGTTGAGCATGAAGCGGACATTGGTGACGGGATACCAGTTGACGCCGAAGGCGTAGCCAGTGGCGCGGCCGCCGAAGACGCCGCCGGTGACCAGCGGCGAAATCCCCGGCTGGTCGTGGTTGTCGAGGTTGATATAGCTGTAGCGCACCGCCAGTTCCCAGGCGCCCCAGCCGCCATTCTTGAAGGACAGCGGATGGGCCGGGACGATGGCGCTGTAGGCGCCGGTGGTCGGGATGTACTGTCGCGACTCGCCGGTCACGGTCCAGCTCGCCTCGGCATAGCCGCCGTCGAAGGTGAGCTCGGGCTTCGGCGCGGTCGCCGAGAGGCCCGCCTGGTCGACCAGAATCTGGTACCATTCGCCCTGGAAGAAGAGGCTGTTCCAGCCGCCCGCCACCTCGGGACCGTAGGCGCCGGCGTTCTTCGCCGGGATCGCGCCGGTATTGAGGAAGGAGGTAGTGTCGACGCGGAGCTCGGGCCGGTCGCTCATGGTCAAGGTGTCGGCGATGCTGGTCGCGCTCGAGCCGTTCGCCCGCGGCGAGAAGACGTATTCGCCATCGACGCCGACATGGAGCGAGTAATTGGGGCCCTGCAGCGCCTGGTAGGTGAAGCGCGCCGTGCCGCCGAGCTGCTGCTGGTCCGAGCCGGTATGCTGCGCCCCGGCCTGTGGCCCCGTGAGATAGACGCCGGCCCAATAGCGGTCGTCGTTCGAGCGCACGCCGAGGGCGGAGCGGAAATCGTTCGCCGCCAGATTGGTGACGACGTTCTGGATCTCGGCGCGCTCCATGAACATGATGTCGTTGGAGCTCGTGGCCTCGTCGAGGGTGAAGGGCACGTCGAGATAGCCGAGATCGATGGCGACCGGGCGAAGGCCGTTATAGGTGACGTAAGCGTTCTCGATGCCGCTCCCCGGCGTGGCGTCGCTCGAGCCGCCGAAATCATAGATCAGCGCATAGTTCCAATCGCCGTCGAACTTGCCGATAACGCCGATGCGCGCCCGCCGCGCGTTGAAGCCGTCGGTGAGGTCATGCGGCCCGGTCGATTGCTGCGGATGGACGCCGAGGTAATCGCCGTAATCGAGGTGGAGCCGGCTGGTGAGCGAGATGCAGTTCTGCCCGTCAGAGGTGCAGATGCTGGGCCGGTTGCTGGGCGACATCGTCGCCACGGCGTTGCCCGCCGCCGGCTGCGCCTGGGCCGCCTGGGCCTGCTTCGCCTGAGCCTGCGCCTGCGCCGCATCCTGCTGCGCCTTCTGCGCCGCGGCCTGGCTGTCGTTCACCTGCCCCTGCAGATTCTGCAATTGCAGCTGCAGCTGCTGGATCTGCTGCTGCAGCGACTGCATCTGGCTGCTGATCGAGCTGGTCTGCGCCGCTGCGGGATAGGCGGCCAGGAGCACGGCGCCGCTGAGCGCCGTTCCCATCAGATTGTATTTGAATGTCATCGGTCACCCTTCGACTGGTAGCGAGGGACCGCGCCTGCTGAGCCGCAAGGGTCCCCCGCCTTGCCGCCCGGCGTGGATGCTAGTCGACGAATATTTCGTCGCCGCATCACCGATGTGTCGGTAATGTGAAAGTGCATCTAAAGTGCTTCGCGCTGCGGTTGGCTCACGCCATTGGCTTATGCGGCTTGCCTGCGATAATCGGGCTCGCAACGGGACAGGACGCTTTCTCGCGCTGGGGGCTTCGCGTTCTGTCCTGCTGCGCCTGCCGCCGAGACCGGTTTCACTGAACCGACGATTCTGGGCTGGACCGGATGAAAGTCGGGGAGCAGATCACAAACGACGGGGATGGCCACCGATCCGGTGTTGCGCCAAAGCCACAGCGCCTACAATTCGTGACAGGATCGGGCGTGATTTATTGTATTCGCGTTACGGCGTAGCAGACTTTAGGGTGATCGGGCAGACTTTGGTGTGTACCGGGAGCGCCGGCCGCCTCCAAACCCGGAACCTGTGTGGGAGGGGGTAACGTGAAAGAGATCAGCAAGTTCAACGCCGCGGTTGCGCTGGGGAGCCTCACGGCTGCCGTCGCGCTGCTCGCCGGCGTGACTGCCGCCAGCGCCCAGACGGCGCCCGGCAGCGACACCAGCTCGGTCGCCGGGCAAGCGGCGCCGGGCGGGGGCTCGTTCCCGGGCTCGTTCCTGATCCCCGGCACGAACACCTCGCTGAAGATCGGCGGCATGGCCAAGTGGGATGCGATCTATGACATGGCGGCCGGCCTGTCGCCGGATATCAATCAGTTCATCCAACCTACCACCATCCCGCTCGACGGTACGGCCGCCCACTCGATCCATGGCGACCTGATGAACGACGTCCGCCAGTCGAACTTCACCTTCGACGCGCGCACGCCGACCGCCTATGGCCAGTTGAACGTCTTTGCCTTGATGGACTTCTTCGGCCAGCAGACCACTTTCAACGTCAACCTGAACGGCGTCGACTCCTGGACCCAGCGCGTCGTCTACTTCTACGGCAGCTTGGGCCCGTTGATGGCCGGTCAGACTCCGTCGCTGTGGTTTGACGCTGATGCGCTCGCCGAGTCGGTCGATACGACGCCCTTTATCGGCACGAACGACGGTCTGAGCAACCGCCACACGACGATCCGTTACACGTATGCTGGCGCCAGCGGCTTCAGCGCGGCGTTCGCCATCGAGCAGCCGAACCCCGAAGGCTTCTCCGCCGCGACGGGTGCCACCTGGCAGGCCATGGGCCTCAGCGGCGGTTGGGTGCGCGTGCCTGACTTCCTCGGCAGGGTCCGGCTCGATCAGCCTTGGGGCCACGTCCAGGCGGTCCTGCTCGTCCGCGACCAGGATGTGCTCGCGACCGGTACCCGCTTCCAAGACACGACGGTGGGCGGCCGCCTTTCCGCCCACTTGAACACCTGGGGCAAGGATGCGCTGCGCGGGTCGGTCATGCTCGGCACCGGGCTCGGCAGCTACCTCAGCGACATGGGCAGCAACGCCGGCCTGCAGGTGAGCTCAACCGTTGGCACTCCGGCCGTGATCTCGGCGCCGATGTCCTATGGCATCAATGCCGGCTACACCCACTGGTGGACGGACCAGTTGCGGTCGAACTTGATGGCCGGTTGGTCGCATGTCGACCTCGATACGGCGGCGTTTGCCGGATTGGAATCGGCGGCGGCGGCGGAGAACGGCCTCGACAAGCGGCACATCGGCGTCACGGCCAACCTGATCTGGAGCCCGGTGCCACAGGTCGATCTCGGTATCGAGTACAGCTGGATCCAGCGCCAGACCCAGTCGGCCACGGCGTTCATCAGCAACACCGGCGCGCTGCAGCGCCTGGAGACCATGGCGGTCTTCAAGTTCTAGAGTGTATCCGGGGCGAGAGGAGTCGCGGGAGGGATACCCGGCGGGCTTGATTTGCGATTGAAAGAGAGTTCTGGGACCGAGGCGGCCAGCGTGGATGGCCCTACCTCTCTCTTCAGACCATCGGGAACGGATCGTCGGGGCGGCTGAGGCGGGTTAAATCGACGTCGGATGTGAGGCATCAAAGCTGCCGGGGCCCGGTCTCCTACTAGCCCAAGGTTCTCGACGCTGAGCAGTCGAGGGGCGGGCGCGTCGATCCGGCAGTTCCCGGATAAGCCATTCGGCGCGGCGGACCAATTCCTTTTCGCGTCGTCCATCCGGGCCGACCGTCGCTCAGATCAACCGCCCGCTGCCTTCCCAATAGGGTGCGCGGAGTCGGCGCTTGAAGATCTTGCCGGAATCTTCGCGCGGGAGATCGCGACGGATCTCGATCCGGCGCGGCAGCTTGAAGCCGGCGAAGAAGCCGCGGAGATAGTCGGCGACCGCGTCCGGCGCGAGCTCGGCGCCCGGCTGCGGCTCGACCAGCGCCAGCAGGGTCTCGCCATAGTCGGCATCGGGGACGCCGAAGACCGCACAGTCGCCGACGCCCGGCATGCCGACCAGCACCGCCTCGATCTCGGCGGGATAGATGTTGGTGCCGCCGACGATCGCCATGTCGCGCTTGCGGTCGCAAAGATAGAGATATCCCTCCGCGTCGACATGGCCGACATCGCCGAGCGTGATCAGCCCGTCGCGCTCGATCTCGCGGCGCCGGTCGTCCTGGCCGTGATAGGTGAATTCGGGCAGGTAGGCGAGACGCATGAAGATCTCGCCCGGCACCCCTGCCGGGCAGGGACGCCCGGCTTCGTCCAGAATTCTGACCGTCGCCTGGTCGATGATGCGGCCGACAGTGCCGGGATGAGCGAGCCATTCGGCGCTGGTGCAGAAGCTGACGGCGCCGCTCTCGGTGCCGCCGTAGAACTCGTTGATGACCGGCCCCCACCACTCGATCATGGCGCGCTTCACCGCCGGCGGGCAAGGCGCCGCTGCGTGGATGACGAATTTGAGCGAGGAGAGATCGTAGCGTCGCCGCACCGCCTCCGGCAGCTTCAGCAGCCGCACGAACATGGTCGGCACCATCAGCAGCGTGTCGATGCGCCGGCGCTCGACGAGCCGCAGCAGCGCCTCGGGATCGAAGCGCGGCATCAGCTCCAGCAGCTCCGCAATCCGCGCCGCGGCAAGGCCGAAGCTGTTGGGAGCGCTGTGATAGAGCGGGCCCGGCAGCGCCGCGCGGCAGCCGGGGACGACGCCGTAGATCGTCCGCCGCATCGCCTCGATCTGGCGGGCCTGCTCGGCATCGGGCCGCTGCCGGCGCACGCCTTTGGCCCGCCCGGTGGTTCCCGAGGTATAGATGATGCTTTGCGCCGCCGGCAGCGGCGCCGCCTGCCAGGCCGGCTGCCGCTCGAGCCAATCGTGCCAGCCGATCATCCAGGGCTGCGGTCGGCAGGCGGCCCTGTCGAGGCGATGGGCGGCGCAGAGCTCGGCCGGCGTCTCGACCGCAAGCGCGGTGACGCCCGCCGGGATCGCATCGCGCAAGGCCGCCAGCAGGTCGGCATGGCCGACCAGCACGCGCGCGCCGCAATCGGCGAGGAGGTAGGCGATCTCGTGCGCCGTGGCGTGCCAGTTGAACGGCACGGCATAGGCGCCGAGTTGGGCGGCGCCGAGGCTCGCCTCGAAAAAGGCGAGGTCGTTGCGCAGGAGCAGCGCCACGGCGTCGCCAACGCCGAGGCCGAGCGCGGCAAACCCGCCCGCCGCCCGCGCCGCCTGGAGGGCGAGCCGTTCGCGCGGCAGGAAGCGATCGCCGAGCCGGATCCCGGCGCCGTCGATCATCTAGGGTCGTGCTTCGGAGAAGAAGGCGGTCAGCGCCGCGGCGCAGTCCTCGGGGGCCTCCTCGGCGACGAAATGGCCGCAATCGAGCGCCACCTCGCGCGCATCGTCCGCCCAGTTCCGCCAGATTGCGAGCGGCGAGCCCGCCCGGCTCGAGAGATAGCGGCTGCCCCACAGCACCAGCACGGGACAGGCGATCTTGGCGCCGCGCCGCCGGTCTTCGGCATCGTCCTTGCGATCGATCGAGGCGCCGGCGCGGTAATCCTCGCAGGTGGCGGCGACGGTGTTGGCGTCGTGGAACTGCCGGAGATAGGCGGCGACCGCCTGCTCATGGAGCGCGTCGGGCCGGCCGACCCAGCGGTCGAGCAGATGCCGGATATAGAAGTCGGGATCGGCGGCGATCAGCGTCTCCGGCAGCGGCGCCGGCACCGCGAGGAACATCCAGTGATAGCTGGCAAGCGCCTTGTCCGCGTCCATCTGCGTCCAGACATCGAGCGTCGGAATGATGTCGAGGGCGGCGAAGCGCTGGACGCGCGCCGGCTGGTCGAGCGCCAGGCGGAATCCCACGCGCGCGCCGCGATCGTGACCGGCGAGCAGGAAGCGCTCATGGCCGAGCGCGGTCATGAGCTCGGCCATGTCCCGGGCCATGGCGCGCTTCGAATAGTTGCGATGCTCCGGGTCCGGCTTCGGCCCGCGGCTCCGGCCGTAACCGCGGAGATCGGGGATGACGAGGGTGAAATGCCGCATCAGCCGCGGCGCGACGCGATGCCAGGCGACATGCGTCTGCGGATAGCCGTGCAGCAGCAGCAGCGGCGGGCCGGCGCCGCCGGTGCGGCAGAAGAGCTTCGCCCCGGAGACGGCGACATTGTGCTCGGCGAAGCCTTCGAACATGGTGCCCGCCGCCCCCGCTCAGGAGCCGTGCTTGCCGATGATCGCGATCGAGCAGACGTTCTGATGCGGCATGCCGCCGAGATTGTGCACCAGGCCGCGCACCGGCTCCTGCCGGCGCTGGCGCGCGCCGGCGCGGCCCTGCATCTGGAGATAGATCTCGTAGATCATGCGCAGGCCAGAGGCGCCGATCGGATGGCCGAAGCATTTGAGGCCGCCGTCGATCTGGCACGGCACCTTGCCGTCGGCGTCGTAGAAGCCGTCGAGCACGTCCTTCACCGCGCCGCCTTCGGGCGAGATGTAGAGGTCCTCGAGCGTCACCAGCTCGGTGATGGAGAAGCAGTCATGCGCCTCGACCAGCGAGATCTGCTCGCGCGGCTTGTCGATGCCGGCCTCCTGATAGGCCCGCTTGGCCGCGGCGCGCGCCGTGGCGAAGTAGCTGCCGTCCCAGGAATTGTGCTGCGCCTCCTGGCCGTTGGACACGGCAAGCTGCAGCGCCTTCACGGTGATGAGGTCCTGCTTGCCGAGGCTCCGGGCGATCTCCGGCGTGGTGACGATGGCGCAGGCCGAGCCGTCGCTGACGCCGCAGCAATCGTAGAGGCCAAGCGGCTCCGCCACCAGCGGCGCCTTCAGCACCGTCTCCTCGGTGATCTTGTTCTGCAGATGCGCCTTGGGGTTGCGGCTGCCATTGTCGTGGCTCTTCACCGAGATGTGCGCCATCGCCTTCTTCAAGTCCTCGCGCGAGACGCCGTGCTTGGCGCGGTAGGCGGCGGCGAGCTGCGCGAAGCTGCCCGGCGCCGACAGATTCGCCCAGTACATCGAGTTGAGCGCGCCGCGGCCGCTCTGCGGCAGGCCGCCATAGCCGGTGTCCTTGAGCTTCTCGACGCCGAGCGCGAGCGCGATGTCGCAGGCGCCGGAGGCGACCGCGTAGGTCGCGCCGCGGAACGCCTCGGAGCCCGAGGCACAATAATTCTCGACGCGCGTCACCGGGATGTAGGGTAGCCGCAGCGCCGTCGCCAGCGGCACGCCGGACTTGCCGACATGCTGCTCCTCGATGGCGGTGGAGAACCATGCCGCCTCGATCCGGCTGGTGTCGATGCCGGCATCGGCGATCGCCTCCTCATAGGCCTCGACGATGAGGTCGTCGGCCTCGCGATCCCAGCGCTCGCCGAACTTCGAGCAGCCCATGCCGAGGATCGCGACCTTGTCCCGGATTCCCTTGGCCATCGTCAGACCTCCTTCGCCGCGCCCGCAGGCGCCGCCTTCCAGAAATATCTGGTGAAACCGCGCGCCGGGTCCACCTCCTTGATGCGGAAGACCATGCGCATCGGCATGCCGACCTCCACCTGCCCGGCATCCACCTCGGTGAAGTCTACCATCATCCGGCCGCCTTCGGCGAACTGCACCATGCCGTAATGCGCCGGCGGGTCCGGGCAATAGGTCAGAAGATCGGCGGTGAAGGACATGACCGTGCCGTTGAACTCGGAGAAGGGCTGGTCGACCTGGCTGTGCATCGCCCGGCAGTTCGGATTGACGCAGATGTTGGATTTGGGGAATTGCACCGTGCCGCAGCGCTCGCATTTGCCGCCGATCAGCGACAGCAGCATGTCCTTCTTGCGGTAGAGCGTGGTCAGCGGCGTCTGCTTGTCGACCTCCGAGCGCAGGCCGCGCTCCATCTTGAGGAGATCGTTGAAAGCGAGATACTTGGCGTAGTTGGTCTCCTCCTTGCGCCGCTTGAGCGCGCCGGCGATGCCGCGCCGCGCCCGCTGCATCGCCGGCAGCGCGTCCGTCGCCTCGAAGATCAGGGCGTCGCAGCCATTGCCGAAGCTCGCCACCAGGATGCGCTCGCCGGGCTTCGCCTCTTGCAGCGCATGGACCAGCATCACCAGCGGGTGGGCGGCGCCGGTGTCGCCGCAGAGCCCGTCGAGATTGGGCCGAACGCTGGTCTCGGCCAGCCCCGCCTGCTTGGCGATCGCCTGCGCCACCCGCGGCAAGGTGCAGGGCAGGCAGAAATGCGCGATGTCGGCGGGCTTGAGGCCGGCTTCGGCCAGTGCGCCGGCGATCACCGGCGACACGATCTTGAGATAGCCTTCGTCGCGGATCCAGCGTTCTTCCCAGTTGTAGTCGAACTCGCGGCCCTTGCCCTTGTAATGGTCGACGAAATCGACCGAGGCCGAGCGGCTGCCGAGGAAGCGGGCGACGCCGTCGGCGCGGTCGAGCACCAGCGCCGCGGCACCGTCGCCGTAAAGCAGCTCGGCCTGGCTCGCCGCCGCGGCGCGCCGCTTCTCGGCAGCGACATAGAGCACGGGTCCGCCGCGCGCCGCCACCGCGTCGAGTGCCGCGACGAGCCCGGTGGTGCCGGCGCGCTGCGAGGCGCCGACATCCATGGTGTTGAGGTCGGCGCCGAGGCGCAGTGCCTGCGCGACGATGCCGGCATTCTGGCGGTCCTCGAAGGGTGCCGAGGTGGTAGCGAGATAGAGCGCGCGGAAATCCTCGCGCGGCCCGTCGGCGAGCGCGTCGCGCGCCGCCTCCACCGCCATGGTGACGCTGTCCTCGTCCCAGGAGCAGATCGCCCGCTCGGCCTTGGCATAGGCGCGCAGGCCGGCGTTGAACCAGCCATTGGCCTCGACGATCGCCTTGCGGCTCAGGCGCAGCCGCGGAATGTAGCCGCCGAAGGATGCGATACCGACCATGCCACTCCTCTCCTCAAGTCCTCACGCGGCGATCTCCGCCAGCCCGTTGTTGATGACGACGAGGTCGCGCTCGACCACCTTGCAGCGGAAGCCGAAGCGGCCGCCGCCTTCGCGCCAGATCTCGGTGCGCACGGTCTCGCCGGGGAAGACCGGCGAGGAGAAGCGCACCTCCATCCGCTTAAGCCGCGCGGGATCGTAGCCGCAGAGCGACCGCAGCAGCGCATGGCCGGCGACGCCGAAGGTGCAGAGTCCGTGCAGGATCGGGCGCGGAAAGCCCGCCGCCCCGGCCACGTCGGGATCGGCGTGCAGCGGATTGTAGTCGCCGCTGAGGCGGTAGATGAGCGCCGCCTGCGGCAGGGTCGCGATGTCGCAGGCGAGGTCGGGTGCGCGCTCGGGCAAGACATGCACCGACCGGGTCGGCCCGCTCGGCCCGCCGAAGCCGCCATCGCCGCGCAGGAAGCTGGTCGATGACAGCGAGGCCAGCAGCGCGCCCGTCTCCTTGTCGTGGATGTCGCGGCGCGAATAGACCAGCGCGCCTTTGCCTGCGCCCTTGTCGATGATCTCCTCGATCACCGTGCGCCCGACCACCGTGCCGGCGGGCGGCAGCGGCTTGTGCAGCACCAGCCCCTGCTCGCCATGCAGCACCAGCTTCCAATTGATGCCGGTCTCCGGGTTCTTCGACCATTGCCCCGGCAGCGCCAGCACCACCGCCATGGTCGGCAGCGCCTTCAGCCCCTCCTCATAGACGAAGCGCAGCTGGTCGCGATCCAGCGGGTCGGCGCCCAAGCCCAGCCCTAGCGCATAGAGGATGCTGTCCTTGGCGCGGTAGCTGTGCTCGATCTCGGGGAACGGCCAGTTCTTGAGACGCTGATAGTCGATCGCCATCGTCGCCTCCGCTCAGACGGGATCCCAGGTGAAGATGTCGCCCGACCGGTCGAGCGGGAAGAACGACGCCTTGAGCGCCGGCATGCCGTGCTCGGCGATGGTCTGCGGCGTCCAACCCTCGCTGCGATGGATCGAGCGGATCGGCCGCGGCTGGCTCATCAGGAAGATCTCGTTGCGACGCACGGCGAAAATCTGGCCGGTGACGTCCTTGGAGAGGTCGCTGGCGAGATAGATGGCGAGCGGCGCGATCTTCTCGGCGGTGGCGGTCTTGATGCGCTCGACCCGCGCCGCCTGCTCCGGCGTGTCGGTCGGAATGGTGCCGATGAGCCGGCTCCAGGCGAAGGGCGAGATGCAGTTGGAGCGCACATGGTAGCGCGCCATGTCGAGCGCGATCGACTTGGAAAGACCGACGATGCCGAGCTTGGCGGCGGCGTAGTTGGCCTGGCCGAAATTGCCGATGAGGCCGGAGGTCGAGGTGAAGTGGATATAGGAGCCACTCTCCTGCTCGCGGAAATGCGCCGCCGCGGCGCGCGCGACGTAGAAACTGCCCATCAGATGGACCTTGAGGACGAGGTCCCAGTCGACGGTCGACATGCGGTGGAAGATCCGGTCGCGCAAGATGCCGGCATTGTTGACGACGCAATCGATGCGGCCGAAGGCGTCGAGCGCGGTGCGGATGATGCGGTCGGCGCCGGCCGGCTCGGCGACGCTGTCGGCATTCGCCACCGCGGCGCCGCCCGCCTTGCGAATCTCCTCGACGACCTCCTGCGCGGGGCCGGTGTCGGGATTGCCTTCGCCGTCGGCGCCGGAGCCCAGATCGTTCACCACCACCTTGCCGCCTTCGCGGCCGGCAAGCAGCGCGATCTCGCGGCCGATGCCGCGGCCGGCGCCAGTCACCACGATCACCTTGCCTTCGAGGCTCTTGGACTCGGCCATTGGCGCCTTCCTCCACTTTATACATATGTCCGGGGCGGCCTGGCGCCGCGCTTGGTGCTTCACCCTAGGCCAGCTTCCCGGGCGAATGCAACGGCGGGCACCACCCGCGGGAGGATCATCGCCGCTGCGAAATCCTCTCGCCGCCCCTGCCCCGGCCACGATAAGGTCGCGCCAGCGACAGGGAGGAGAGCATGGGTCCGCTGGCAGGGTTGAGGATCGTCGAGATGGCCGGGATCGGGCCGGCGCCGATGTGCGCCATGCTGCTCGCCGATCTCGGCGCCACGGTCCTGCGCATCGACCGGCAGCAGCCGAGCGGGCTCGGGCTCCCCGGCCAGACGCGCTTCTCGGTGGTGCATCGCAGCCGGCACGCCATTGCCGTCGACCTCAAGCGGCACGACGGCGTCGAGCTGGTGCTGCGGCTCGCAGGATCCGCCGATGCGCTGATCGAAGGCTTTCGCCCGGGCGTCATGGAGCGGCTGGGCCTCGGCCCCGAGCCATGCCTCGCCCGCAACCCCAAGCTCGTCTATGGCCGCATGACCGGCTGGGGCCAGCAGGGACCGCTGGCGCAGGCGGCGGGGCACGACCTCAACTACATCGCGCTTGCCGGCGTGCTGCATTCGATCGGCCGCGCCGGCGCTCCGCCGACGCCGCCCTTGAACCTGGTCGGCGATTTTGGCGGCGGAGCGCTCTATCTCGCTTTCGGCGTCGCCTGCGGCATCATCGAGGCGCAACGCTCGGGCAAGGGCCAGGTGGTCGACGCCGCCATGGTCGACGGCGCCGCCTCGCTCGCCACCATGTTCTGGGGCCTCCACGCTGCCGGCCATTTCACCATGAGCCGCGGCGAGAACGTGCTCGACAGCGGCGCCTTCTTCTATGACGTCTACGAGTGCAAGGACGGCAAGTACATCTCGCTCGCCTCGATCGAGGACAAGTTCCTCGCGGAGTTCCTGCGCCGCATGGAGATCGATCCCAAGGAGATGCCGGCGAAGCTCGACCGCAAGCGCTGGCCCGAGGCGAAGGCGAAGCTTGCGGCGCGCTTCAGGACGCGGACGCGCGAGGAATGGTGCCGGCTGCTCGAAGGCAGCGATGCCTGCTTCGCGCCGGTGCTGAGCCTGGAAGAGGCGCCGGCGCATCCGCACAATCTCGCGCGCGGCACCTTCGTCGAAATCGACGGCATCGTCCAGCCGGGGCCGGCGCCGCGCTTCAGCCGCACGCCGGCGGCAAAGCCGACGCCGCCCGAAGCGCCGGGCGAGCGCGGCACGGCGTCGCTGGCGCAGTGGGGGTTGAAGCAAGACGAGATCGACGCTCTGAAGCGCTCCGGCGCGCTCGCCTGAACCAAGCGGAGGAAACGCCATGGCCAATGTCACCCTCGCCCAAGCCTCGCTCATCGTCGACAAGGCGCTGGAGCACGGCCGGAGTCTCAAGCTGAAGCCGCTCACCGTCGCGGTGCTCGACGCCGGCGGCCATCTCGTGGCGCTGAAGCGCGAGGACAATTCGAGCCTGCTGCGGCCGCAGATCGCCGCGGGCAAGGCCTGGGGCGTGCTCGGCATGGGCTTCGGCGGGCGCGAGTTCGCCCGCCGCGCCGCCGCGGCGCCGGTCTTCATCGGCGCCATCATCGCCGCCTCGGAAGGCCGCATCGTCCCGGTGCCGGGCGGCGTCCTCATCCGCGGCGGCGACGGCGCCGTCATCGGCTCCGTCGGCATCAGCGGCGACGTCTCCGAGCAGGATGAGGCCTGCGCCGTCTTCGGCATCAAGGCGGCAGGGCTTGCGCCGGACACCGGCGACCCCGCGTGATCGAACAAAGCGTTGGCGCAAAGGACGCCAAGGATCGCAACGGACGCGGAGAAGCGCCCCCCGCATCCTCCGCGCCCTCGGCGCTGAAGCTTGCTTCTTCACTTCACGTCGAAGAGCTTGCCGTCGCGAAAGATGCAATTGCCGGCGATGGTACGGCCTTCGCCGGAGGCGAGCTCGAGATGGACGACGATCCGGTCGCCCTGATGCTGGACATCCTTGGCGGTGACGAAGGCGTCGCCATGGGCGGTGCCGGCGAAGAGCCGCGGGGCGAGCTCGTCGCGGCATTGCGCCACCAAGGCGTCCTCGCCTGATGCCGGCGCCGCGGCGTGCGCCGGCGCGCCCAGAACGAGCAGCAGGAGCAGCGTCGGAATCGAGCGGTCGGTCATCGCGAGCCCATAATTGACAGAACAAGACGACGCGGCCAACAGTAGAGGCGACCGCAAGGAATGCCAACGATCATGCTCGTCGCACGTCTCGTCCCCATTCTGCTCTGCCTCGCCGTGCCCGCGTTTGCCAAGGGCCCGCCGCATGCGCTGCCGGAATGGCCGTGCGACACGCCTTTCGCCGGCCCGCTTGAGCCCGGCATGCTGTGGCCGGGCGCCACGGCGCAGCCGGAGGATGCCTGGCACGAGAATCTCGCGGCGCGGCATCTCGTCGACTTCCTCACCGCGTCGGAGAACTCGCCGGCGATGGGCACGCAGGAGATCGAGGATTTCACCGCCAAGAACGGGCCGGTGTCCGAGGCCACCGCGCTGCTCGTCGTCTCCGGCATGGCCGAGCGCGGCAACGTGCTGCGCCGGGTGCTGCTCAAGGGCATCAAGGAGCAGATCATCCGCTCGCACGTCCTGGCCGATGTGGTCGCCCACGACACGGCCGACCTCGCCGCGGCGCAGCAGCAGGACAGCCCCGCGGCGCGGCAAAAGGCGGCGGAGATCGAGACGGCGCGGCGGCAGAATCTCGTCGCGCTCGACGATGCCGACGACACCGCCGAGCGGCTCTGCCATCGCCTCGTCTATGACGAGGCCAAGCTGCGCCGGCTCGCCGCCGCGCTCAAGGCGCATACGCGCTAGGCGCTTTGCTGCGCCGCCGCAACGATCGTCCTGGACGGTTCCCCGCGCGAGGTATAGCTTGATGGTGCGGGCGGCTTTAGCTCTAGCATTACTTGCCGTCCTCACTGACAAATGAACCGTCGTCGGCGCCGCCAGCGGTAAGGCGCGACGATAGAGAGGGGGAGCGGAACATGCGCCTGAAGACCAAGGTGAATTGGTGGCTGACGGCCGGCGCGGCGCTGGCCATGGCGGGGGTCGCCGTGGCGAGCCAGGCGGCAACCTGGGAAGAGCTGCAGAAAGCGGGCGGGCAGGCCGAGAGCTGGGTCAATTACGGCGGCGACCTCGGCCAGATGCGCTATTGGCCCGGCACCGGCATCAACACCGGCAATGTCCACCGGCTGCACGTCAAGTGGATCTTCCAGACCGGCGTCGTCGGCTCGTTCGAGAACACGCCGATCGTCGATGGCGGCGTCATGTACGTGACGACGCCTTACGATCACGTCTTCGCCGTCGACGCCAAGACCGGCAAGGAGCTCTGGCACTATCAGTACAAGCTCGGCACCAACATCTTCTGCTGCGGCCCCAACAACCGCGGCGCGGTGGTGGTCGGCGACAAGGTGCTGTTCGGCACGCTCGACGCCCATCTCGTCGCCCTCAACAAGAAGACCGGCGACAAGATCTGGGACACCGAAGTGGCGGATTCCGCGGTCGGCTACTCGCTCACTTCGGCGCCGACGGTCTACAAGAACATGGCGATCATGGGCATCGCCGGCGGCGAATACGGCATCCGTGGCTTCATCAGCGCCTACAACATCGACGACGGCAAGCGGGTCTGGCTCTGGCACACCATCCCCAGCCCCGATGACGTCAATCCCGACGGCACCAAGGGCTGGGAAGGCACTTTCGCCACCAAGGCCGACGGCATCAACGATCTCCATCGCGACATCGCCGCGGAGAAGGCGGCGGTCGCCGCGAACAAGGACAGCTGGATGCATGGCGGTGCCGGGAATTGGACGACCGACTCCATCGACGTCCGGCGCGGCCTGATCTTCGCTTCGATCGGCAATCCGTCGCCGGACCTCGACGGCATGGACCGGCCGGGCGACGACCGCTGGAGCGACAGCGTCGTCGCCATCGACGCCACGACCGGCAAGATCAAATGGGCCTATCAGGCGATCCCGCACGACGTCTGGGACCTCGACGAGGTCTCGCCGCCGATCCTCGCCCAGGTCAAAGGGCCCAACGGCAAGCTGGTCGATGCGGTGATCCAGGCCGGCAAGACCGGCTGGGTCTATGTGCTCGACCGCGACACCGGCAAGTTGATCCGTCGCTCGGAGCCGATGGTGCCGCAGGAGAACCTGTTCGCGCTGCCGACCGAGAAGGGCACGCGCATGCTGCCCGGCGCCAATGGCGGCGTCGAGTGGTCGCCCTGCGCCTTCAATCCGATGACGCGCCTCGACTACTGCGTCAACCTGCACCAGCCGATGAACTACATCGTCAAGCATGAGACCTGGGCGGATTACCAAAAGCGCTATGCCCAGGCGCCCAACATGTGGCTGGGCGGCGCCTTCGTCGCCATTCCGACCGAGAAGCAGTACGGCAACATCTCGGCGGTCGATGTCGACACCGGCAAGATCGCCTGGCAGGAGAAGACCGACCAGCCGATGATGGGCGGCGCGCTCACCACGCGGGGCGGGCTGGTCTTCACCGGCCAGGGCAACGGCACCTTCAGCGCCTATGACGCCAAGACCGGCAAGGTGCTGTGGTCGTTCGAGGCCGGCGCCGGCGTCAACGCCGCGCCGATGGCCTTCGAGATCGGCGGCAAGCCCTATATCGCCGTCGCCGCCGGCGGCAACTTCCAGCTCAACTTCAAGTACGGCACGTCGGTGATCGTGTTCGGTCTCGATTGACCGCGACGGCGGGCGGCGCCGGGAAAACCGGTGCCGCCCGCCATCTTTCCTCCTCGGGTGCTCCACTCATGCTCGGACGTCTCGCCGGCGCTGCGGCGCTTCTCGTCTCGTTGCTGCTCGTCGCCGCGCCAGCGCCCGCCCAGGGCGATCACCTGATGCCGAGCTGGATGAAGGCGGACGCGGCGGCGAAGCATGTCACCCTCGACGTCGTCGCCGGCTTCAACGCCAACAATGGCGCGCTCAACTTCAACGGCTACTACACCGGCGACATGACCGTCGTCGTGCCGGTGGGCTGGAGCGTCGACATCCATTTCAAGAACAACGACGCCATGCTTCCGCACAGCCTGCTGGTGACCAAGCCCTATGCGAAGGAGCATTTCCCCGAGCATGCCGGCGTCGAGGCCGTCGCCATCCCGCGCGCCTATACCGACAATCCCGACCAGGGCATTCCCTCGCCCGGGACCGATACGGTGACCTTCGTCGCGACCACGCCGGGGGACTACGACTTCCTTTGCGGCGCACCCGGGCACGCCCAGGCCGGCATGTGGACCCGCTTCATCGTCGACGCGGCCGCCACGCAACCCTATGTGACGGTGGCGCCCGAGGCCGAAGCCGGACGGCCCTGAACGCGCCGCGCAGGCGCCGGGGCGTCCTGCGCAGAAACTGGTTGCGCGCGGCGGCGCCCCGAGCAAGTCTCTCCGGCCCGATGTCCCACCAACGCCATCAACTCGATGCCGCCGCCATGCTCCTGATGGTGCTGCTCTGCGCCTGCTGGGGCTTCAACCAGGTCGCGATCAAGCTGGCCAATGCCGGAATCTCGCCGATCCTTCAGGCGGGAATCCGCTCGCTGGGCTCGGCGCTGCTGGTCTGGGCCTGGTCGGCGCGGCGCGGCATCCGGCTCTTTGCGCGCGACGGCAGCCTCGGCCTCGGCATTCTCATCGGCCTGCTGTTCGGCGGCGAGTTCGTCTTTCTCTACTGGAGCTTGGTGTTCACCACCGCCTCGCGCGCCGTGCTCTTCCTCTATACCGCACCCTTCGTCGTGGCGCTGGGCGCCCATGTCTTCATCCCCGGCGAAAGGCTCAGGGTGCAGCAGGCCGCCGGCCTCGCCGCCGCCTTCGCCGGCACGGCGCTCGCCTTCGCCGACGCGCTGCGCTCTCCCGCCTATCGCGAGCTCTTGGGCGACGGCATGGCCTTCATCGCCGCCATCCTCTGGGGCGCCACCACGGTGGTGGTGAAGGCGACCCGGCTCGCGCGCATCAGCCCGCACAAGACGCTACTCTACCAGCTCGGCGTCTCCGCCCTTTGCCTGCCCGCGCTGTCCTGGGCGAGCGGCGAGCGCGGCGTCGTCGCGCCGACGCCGCTCGTGCTCGCCATGCTCGCCTATCAGATCGTCGTCGTCGCTTTCGCCAGCTACCTCGCCTGGTTCTGGCTCGTCTCGCGCTATCCCGCGGGGCGGCTCTCTTCCTTCAGCTTCCTGACGCCGCTCTTCGGGCTGCTGGCCGGCGCGCTGCTGCTCGGCGAGCCCGTCGGCTGGGCGCTCGTCGCCGCCGTGACGCTGGTCGGCATCGGCATCGTCCTCGTCAACCGCGCGCCGCCGCTCTCGGCGGTGCTGGCCGCGGCCCCGGCGCGGCGCTAAGGCTGCGGCGCTATTCCGCCGCCGGCGCCTTGCCCTTGAGCGGATCGGCGAGCGGGACCTGCGAGGTCGCCGCCCATTTGGCGCGGTTCTGGCGCTGCTGCTCGGTCTCCTTGCCCTGCTCGGCGATCTGCCGGCCGAGCGCGACGAAGCTCGGGATCTCGCCGTCGGCGAGCTCGCGCATGCGGCGCTTGCGCGCCATCGCCTGCTCGACATAGGGCTGGAGCGCCACCTCCTTTCGCCGCTGCCGCTCCGCCTCGCGGTCCTTGAATTCGGGCATGACGTCGCGGGCGAACAGCTCGAGCGCCTCGCAGATGTGCTCGTGCCGGTTGCGCCCGCCCTGCTGGATGAAGGCGACCTGGTCGACGCCTGAGGCCTCGAAGGCGGCGAGGTGCTGGCGCAGCTCGTCGGGCGTGCCGATGCCGCGATTGGCGCCGGCGGGCGGCAAGGCGGGACGCGCCTTCTCGAAATTCGCCCAGATGTCGGTGCGGCCCGGCTTGTGCTCGCCGAAGATGTAGTGATGCGCCAGCGCATAGCCGAAGAAGCGGAACCCGTCTTCGCCGCGCCGCGCCGCCTCCTCGCGGTCGGGATGCACGGAGAACCCCGTCACCATGGCGACGTTGGGGTTGACCGCATGGCCGATCGGCACGCATTCCTCTTTGAAGATGCGGTAGTAGTCGTCGACCCACTGCTTCGCCTCGGCGGGATCGACGAAGGCGAAGGTGAGCGCGCCGATGCCGAGCCGCGCCGCGAGCTTGATGGTCTCGCGGTTCGAGCAGGCGACCCAGACCGGCGGGTGCGGCTTCTGCAGCGGCTTCGGCACGACGTTGCGGCAGGGCATCGAGAAGTACTTGCCGTCGAAGCCGGGATAGGGGTTCATCACCATCATGTTGAGGCATTGCTCGACCGCCTCGGCCCACATCTGCCGCTTCTCGTCCACGGCGACGCGGAAGCCGCCGAGCTCCATGATCGAGGAGGATTCTCCGGTGCCGAACTCGACGCGGCCGTCGGAGACGAGATCGAGCGCGGCGATGCGCTCGGCGACCCGGGCGGGATGGTTGTAGTTGGGCGGCATCAGCACGATGCCGTGGCCGAGGCGGATCTGCCGGGTGCGCTGCGAGCAGGCGGCGAGGAACACTTCCGGCGCCGAGGAATGCGAATACTCCTCGAGGAAATGGTGCTCGACCTCCCAGGCATGGTCGATGCCGATGCGGTCGGCGAGCTCCACCTGGTCGAGCGCCTGCCGATAGATCTTGTGCTCGTCGTCCTCGTGCCAGGGCCGCGGGATCTGATGCTCGTAGAAGATGCCGAACTTCATCCTGGGCTCCTATGGTCGGAAGGCGGCCGCCTTGTCGTAGGCGGCGAGAATGCGACGGAAGCGGTCTTCGACCGCGCCGCGCATCTCGGGATGGGTGAAGACGTAGAGGTCGTTGTCGCGGATTGCCGCCATGACGCGCGCCGCGACCTCGTCCGGGCTCATGCCGGTGCGCAGCAGCGCCGCCACCTGCGCCGCGCGCTCGCGCGCGGCCAGCGGCATCTCGCGCGGCGGGCCGTAGCGCGAGGGCCGGTTGCGCGCGCTCTCGACGATGCGGGTGTCGACCCAGCCGGGGCAGAGCACGCAGACGCCGATGGTGCTGCCGGCGAGCTCGGCGGCGAGCGTCTCCGACAGGCTCACCACTGCGTGCTTCGAGACGTTGTAAGGCGCCATGCCGGGCGGACTCACCATGCCGGCCATCGAGGCGGTGTTGACGATGTGCCCGCCCTCGCCATGCGCCTTGAGGTGCGGCAGGAAGGTCTCGAGGCCGTAGATCACGGCCATGAGATCGACGCCGATCACCCAGTCCCAATCGGCGAGCGGAATCTCGCCGATCGGCCCGCCGCCGCCCACGCCGGCATTGTTGCAGAGGAGATGCACCTTGCCGAAAGCGGCAACGGTCGCGACCGCCGCGCGCTCGACCGCGGCGCGGTCGGAGACATCGCAGACGAGCCCGCGCACTTCGGCACCGGTCCGCTTGAGATCCGCCACCGCCCGGTCGAGCGCGCCCGCCTCGATGTCGGCGAGCATCACCTTCGCGCCCGCCGCGGCGAAGGCCCGGCCCAAAGCGAGGCCGATGCCGCTGGCGCCGCCGGTGACGAAGGCGCCTTTGCCCCGGAAGTCGCGCATCATGCCGCCTCCCGCTGCTCGAGCGCGTCGAAGGCGGCGAGGCGCTTGGCGCCGTCGGCGGCTTCCATCAGCTGCGCCGCGATCGCCTCGCGCGTCTGGGCGCGGGCATGGTCCGGGGTGGTCACCGAATGCCACTGCACCATGCCGTTCCAGATGGGGTCGATGAACGCCTTGCCCGGCAGGCTGCCGCCGGCTTCAGCGCGGAAGCGAAAGCTGCGGAGCTCGGAGACCGCGGTCTGGAGATAGGCGACGTGGATCGCCTCGTCCTGACGGATGCGCTCGACCAGCACCGCCGCCTGCTCGGCCGCGTCACGCCGGTCGGTGAAGAGCTCGGGGGCGCGCATGAGGCGCGTGCAGAAGGCGAAGAACGCCTCGGCGCGGATCTCGATCATCAGCACGTTCATCAGCAGCAGGATGGTCTGCTCGAACGGCAAGGGGATCTGCGGCATGAGCCGGCCGAGCTCGGGTCGCGCCAAGCTCTCCGGCACCGCAGGCAGGGGATAGGCGTCCTTGCCGAAGAGCAGGTCGCGCACCGCGAACCACATGGTATCGTGGCCGCCCTCGCCCTTCTCCGGGCTGCCGCCCTCGTCGAGGCCGTGCGCCTTCATCAGCCCTCGGCCGAGATGCCCGGTCGCCGTGCCGGCGATGTCGTCCTCGACGATCGTCTGGAAGTCCGGCGCCGCGAACTCGACGAGCCGCCGCCCGCGCGCCTCGATGACGCCGGTGATGGTGAGCGAGTTCCACAGCGTCTGGCCGAGGCCGAGATCGAGCAGCAGCTGCTGCTGCTCGAAGCTCGGATAGTTGCCGCGCCGCAGCAGCTTGGTCGAAGCGTCGATCAGCGGAAAGCCGCGCGCGACGAGCGCCGCCTGCCAGGCCTTCACCGCCGGCCAGCGCGTGAGCGTGCGCGGCGAGAGATAGGCGCCGGCTTCGTCGAAGCCGCCATGGAGGCGATAGCCGGCCTCGATCTGCGGGCGGGCATAGCGATGCTCGGCGAGCAGGTCGGCTTCGCCGTAGACGAGCGCGGTCATGGATCGGCCTTTCCCGGGATGAATTTGTGATGCTTCGCCGCCTCCGCGGCGCCTTCCGGCACCAGCGCCCGCGTGAGGAAGCGCGCCACCGTACCGATCAGCGCGGCACGGCGCCGGCGGCCGCAATCCGCGGCGCCGCGGATCAGACCGACGATGGCGTGGCCGGCGACCTCGGGGTCGTAATCATCGTACATCGCGCCCGCCTGCGCGCCGGCGCGGAGTTGCGCCGCCCATTGCGCCGCCCAGCGGTCGATCAGCGACCCGCCCGGCGGGCCGTCGCCGTCGATCACCGACACGTCGGTCATCGCCGCCTTGAGCACGCCTGGATTGCGCTCGGCATAGTCGATCAGCGCCTCGAGCAGCGTGTGCACCTGCGCCTCGACGCCATCGACGCCCGCCACCCGCTCATGGACGACGCTTTCGAGCTCGGCCCGCGCCGCTTCGGCGAAGGCAAGGAAGCAGTCGCGCTTGTCGGCAAAGTGCAGATAGAAAGTGCCGTAGCCGACATCGGCGGCGCGCGCGATGTCCTGCGGGCGCGTTGCGTGGTAGCCTTGCTCGATGAAGAGACGGCGCGCCGCCGCAAGCAGCTTCTGCCGGCTCTCGGCCTTGCGCCGGTCCATCCGCGTCGAAGGCACCGCCGCCTGTTGCGCCGCTGTCATCGCCCGATCTCCCGAGAATGATTGTTTGTCAGTAGTGACAAAATGTCAATAGAATTCATGCGCCGCGCCGCACCGGGGAGCCACGCCGGCGATTGAGCTACATCAATTCGATGGCGGCGCGAACGCCCTATGGTGAACCTGCTGGCCGAGCAAGGCCGGTCTGGCAGGTCGACTATGAGACGCATGTCGGAAATCGTCAGGGACCAGAAGCCCCTCACCTTCTCGCCGCGCACCACGGTGAAGCATGCCTGTCACAGCATGAGCGAGCGGCGCGTGGGCGCGGTGCTGGTCACCGACAAGGAGAACCGGCTGCTCGGCATCTTCACCGGCCGCGACGCCGTCTGCCGCGTGCTGGCGGAGGGCAAGGACCCCGCCGAGACGACGCTCGGCGAGGTCATGACGCCCGCGCCCTGCACCATGGCGCCGACGGGAAGCGCCATCGACGCGCTGCGGCTGATGCATGATGGCGGCTTCCGCCACGTGCCGGTGGTGGCGGACGGCAAGGTCGTGGGCGTGGTCTCGCACGGCGATTTCCGCGGCCTGGAGACCGCCCGGCTCGACGAAGAGACGGGCCTGTGGGAGCGGATCTAGCAGAGCGCGCCGGGCGGCAGGCCCGCGCGCAAGCATGGGCGCCATGGCGATAGAAACGGAATCCGAAGAGAGCCGAGTTCGAGCCGCCGCGTCGCGCGCGCTGGTGCCGGCGCGCGGCGTCGCCGCGCTCCCGGCCGCGATCGCCTGCC
>JASHTP010000455.1 GCA_030040495.1 Alphaproteobacteria bacterium | reverse complement strand
TCACCGCCGGCAACGCGTCGGGCATCAATGACGGCGCCGCGGCGCTGCTCATCGGCAGCAAGCGCGCCGGCGAGAAGGCGGGCAAGGCGCCGATCGCGCGCGTCCTTTCCGCCGCCATCGCCGGCGTCGAGCCGCGCGTCATGGGGCTGGGCCCGGTGCCGGCCTCGCAGAAGGCGCTGCAGCGGGCCGGTCTTGCGCTCCGGGACATGGACGTGATCGAGCTCAACGAGGCCTTCGCCAGCCAGGTGCTGGGCTGCCTCAAGCTGCTCGACATCGATTTCGCGGATGCGCGCGTCAATCCCAATGGCGGCGCCATCGCCATCGGCCATCCGCTGGGCGCTTCCGGGGCGCGGCTCGCGCTCACCGCCATCCGCCAGCTGCACCGCACCGGCGGGCGCTACGCGCTCGTCACCATGTGCATCGGCGTCGGCCAGGGCATCGCCGCGGTGTTCGAGCGGCTCGGCACGGCATGAGCGCGGGCGCGGAGGGGCTCGCCGCGCTGCGTTTCCCGCATTCGGCAGCGCCTTCGCCGGGCACGGCGATGGAGGTGGCGCCGGGCGTGCGCTGGCTGCGCATGCCGCTGCCCTTCCAGCTGAACCACATCAATCTCTGGCTGGTGGAGGACGGGCCGGGCTGGGCGATCGTCGACACCGGCATCAGCAATGCCGAGACCAAGGCGCTGTGGGAGCGGATCTTCGCGACCGCGCTCGACGGCAAGCCCATCACGCGGCTCCTCTGCACGCATTTCCATCCCGACCATATGGGCCTCGCCGGCTGGCTCGCCGATCGGCTCGGCATCGAGCTCTGGACCACCGAAGGCGAGTGGCGCCATGCGCGCCAGGCGATCGCCGATCGGCCCGGCACCTTCCATGACGAGCTCGCCGATTTCTACCGCCGCATCGGCTTCGGCGATGTCGAGGAGACGATCAAGGTCGGCAGGCCGCAAAGCTACCGCAGCCTGGTCGGGCCGGTGCCCGAGCATCATCACCGTCTTTCCGACGGCATGGAGCTCATGATCGGCGGGCGATCCTGGCGCGTCATCATCGGCCGCGGCCATGCACCGGAACATGCCTGCCTCTATTGCGCCGAGCTCGATTTGCTCATCGCCGGCGACCAGGTGCTGCCCAAGATCTCGCCCAATGTCAGCCTGTGGCCCAACGCTAGCGACCAGGACCCGCTCGGCAGCTTCGTCGCCTCGCTCGGCAAGCTGCGCGCGGCGGTGCCGGGCAGCGCCTTCGTGCTGCCCTCGCACAATTTGCCCTTCTACGGGCTCCATGCGCGGATCGAGCAGCTACGCGCGCTGCACGAGGCGCGCGTCGCCGAGATCGTCATCCACTGCCGGACGCCGCGCACCGGCGCCGAGATCGTGCCGGTGCTGTTCAGCCGCACGCTCGACCGCCACCAGCTGGGCTTCGCCATCGGCGAGACCATGGCGCATCTTGCCCGCGCCGTGGCCGCGGGCGGCCTCGCCCGCCACGAGCGCGAAGACGGCGTCTGGCTGTTCGAAACCGCCGCTTGAGCCGACCGCACGGGCGTGACGGCGGCGGTTGCCTTCAGCGGGCGTGAGCCGCGATCCGCTGGTCCACCATCGCGGCGACGGCGGCGAAGATCTTCGGCACATGCACATGCTTGTAGGGAAACAGCTCCGGCGCGTCGCGGAGATGCACTACCATCGTCGCGTTGGCCTCGAACACCAGCACCCTGCCTTCGGCGTCGAGCGAGAAGTCGATGCCGCAGAAATCGAGATCGAGGCGCCGGCCGATGGCGGCGATCGCCGCCATCGCCTTCGCCCCAAGGGCGTGGGCGGGGTCCGCCAGGAAACGCTCCTCCTCGGCGCGCTTCCAGGAAGGCTGCAGCATGTCGGCGGAGAAATAGTGGACGAGCCAGTGCTGCGAGATCGCCAGGTGGAAGGCGTAGGGCTCGCGATCAACGAAGATCATGCGGTATTTGCGGAAATACTGGTCGGGCGAGCGGTAGTCGCGATAGGCGGTGAGGTAGAAGGAATCGGCCTCGCCGGGATCGGCGGCGGCGAGTGCCTCCGCCGTCTCGATCAGCCGCACCCCCTGCCCGCCATGCGCACCCGCCGGCCGCAGGATCAGCGGAAACCCGACGTCCGCGGCGACGCCGGAATCGGCCAACGCGGCGCGCCCGACCCGGACCACCTTCGGCACGTCGATGTCGGCGATGCCGGCAAGGAGCTGCGGCAGGAGATGGCGCTGCGTCCGCGCCACCGCCGCCGGCGGGTTGAGCAGCGGCGCCGTCCGCCGCGCGAGGAAGCGCTCGACCTCCGGCAGCAACGGCCCCGTCCGGTCGGGATCGCCGGCGGCGTTGAAGACGAGATCGTGCGGCGGCAGGCGATCGGCGTCGCCTTCCTTGGCGTAATCGACGAACCAGGTGATGCGCGTCGCCGTTGCCTTCGGGAAGAGGTCCTCGATCGGCACGTTGCCGGTGCCCGCGGCGGCGAGGATGAGGATGCGTTGCGCCGCCGCTGGCGCCGGCTCGACGAAGATGCTTTGCCGGCGATAGGCCGCGTCGCGGTGGCGCTGCGCTTCGTCGAGCCGTCCCTCGGCTTCGAGGATCGCCGCGAGGTTGCGATGCGCGCCGACCAGCTCGGGATCGAGCCGCAAGGCGAGCCCGTACCAGCGCTTCGCCTGGTCTCGCCGGCCGGCCTGAAAGCAGGCGGTGCCGATGTTGTAGAGCGCTAGCGGCGCGCGCGCCTCGAGCGCGGTCGCGGCCAGCTCCGCCGCCATCGCCTCGGCCGGCTCGCCCTTCGCCCGATAGGCGTCGGCGAGCGCGCGATAGCGGGCGGGGTTCTCGGGATCGCGCGCGGCCGCATCTTCGAGCGCGGCAAGGGGATCGGCGGTCATGGCCGGAGGGTAGCATGGCCGGCTCCCGGCCGCCCGCAGCCCCGCTTGCCTCCCCCGCCGCCCCATGCTTTGCTCCGGACCCGATCGGGAGGCAAGGCCATGGGCAAGATCCGCGACCTCGACAGCACGCTCGCGGCGATCGCCGACGGGACGAAGCTCATCATCCCCGCCGACTATGCCGGCGTCGCCATGGAGGCGACGCGGGCGCTCATCCGCCGCGGCGTGAAGCGCCTCCATCTCGTGACCCTGCCGGCCTCGTCGCTGCAGGCGGAGCTGCTCATCGGCGCCGGCTGCGTCGCGACCATCGAGACTTCGGCGGTCGGCTTCGGCGAGCTGGGCTCGGCGCCGCGCTTCACCCGGGCGGTGCTGGCCGGCACGGTGACGCTCAAGGACGCCACCTGCCCGGCGATCCACTCGGCGCTGCGCGCGGCGGAGATGGGCAATCCCTTCGGCGCGCTGCGCGGCATCGTCGGCTCCGACCTGCTGACGGTGCGGCCGGACTGGCGCGTCATCGACAACCCCTTCGCCGAGAACGACCCGATCGTGCTGCTGCCGGCGATCCGGCCCGACGTGGCGCTCTTCCACGCGCCACTCGCCGACCGCGACGGCAATATCTGGGTCGGGCGCCGGCGCGACCTCTTCACGCTCGCCCATGCGTCGGCGAAGAGCGTCGTCACCGTCGAAGCACTCCATGACGGCGACCTGCTGGCCGACGAGGTGATGGCGGCGGCCACCATCCCGGCCTTCTACATCGAGGCGGTGGCGCTGGCGCCGCGCGGCGCCTGGCCGCTCAAGATGGGCGATCTCTATGGCGAGGACACCCAGCATCTCCTCGACTACATCCGCCTCGCCCAGACCGAGGAAGGCTTCCGCCGCTATCTCGACGACCAGATCTTCCGCCGCCGCGCCGCCTGAGATGAGCACGATCAAGCCGGAAGAGGTGCTGATCGACGTGGTGCTGCGCCTCATCGCCGGCGCCAGGCACGTCGCCGTCGGCGCCAACTCGCCGATCCCCGCGGCGGCCGCCTTCCTGGCGCAGCTGATGTCGCCCGACGCGCCCAGCGTCTCGCTGCAGCAGAGCCCCGAGCACAATCTCTGGACCGACGGCGGGCGCGAGCTGTTCGACAGCGCCGGCCAGGGCCGCATCGACGTGTTCTTCTTCTCCGGCGCGCAGATCGATGGCAGCGGCAACATCAACCTCAACGTCATCGGCGAGTACGCGCACCCCAAGGCGCGTTTCCCCGGCGCTTATGGCTCGGCCTATCTCTATTTCATGGTGCCGCGCATCATCCTCTTCCGCCTCGAGCATTCGCGGCGCACATTGGTCGAGAAGGTGGATTTCATCAGCGCGCCGGGCGTGAGCCCGCCCAATGTCTTCCGCCGCGGCGGGCCGATCGCGCTGGTGACGCCGCTCTGCCATTTCGGCTTCGACAAGGCGCGCGCCCGCTTCCGCCTGGAAACCATCCATCCCGGCCATGGCCTCGACGAGGTGCTGGACAATACCGGCTTCGCCTTCGACCGGCCCGAGCATGTGCCGGAAACGCCGGCGCCGCCGGCGGAAATGCTGCGCCTGCTGCGCGGCACTGTTGCGCCGCAGCTCGCCGCCATCTACCCCAAATTCGCCGAGACGGTGTTCGGGATACCGGTGGCGGCTCCGGCCTGATGTGCGCATCCCGCTCCCTGCGCTCCCCCTCAAGGGGCGAAGGGCGATTCACAGGAAGCAAGAGGAAATGACCGACATTCTCTCCCCCGGCGCGCTGGCCGGGCTTCGCGTGATCGATCTGAGCCGCGTGCTCGGCGGTCCCTATTGCACGCAGATCCTCGGCGATCACGGCGCCGAGGTGATCAAGATCGAGCCGCCGCAGGGCGACGAGACGCGCAGCTGGGGCCCGCCCTTTCTCGGCGACGCCGCCTCCTATTACATCGGCGTCAACCGCAACAAGCGCGGCATCGCCCTGGACCTCGCCCGGCCCGAGGCGCGCGCCGTGCTGTTCCGCCTGCTCGACGGCGCCGACGTGCTGGTGGAGAATTTCAAGACCGGCACGCTCGAGCGCTGGGGCATGGGCTACGAAGCGGTGCTCAAGGAGAAATTCCCGCGCCTCGTCCATTGCCGCATCTCCGGCTTCGGCGCCGACGGCCCGCTCGGCGGATATCCCGGCTACGACGCGGCGGTGCAGGGCATGGCCGGCCTGATGAGCCTCAACGGCGAGGCCGAGGGCGAGCCGCTGCGCGTCGGCGTACCGGTGGTCGATCTCGCCACCGGCCTCAACGCCGCGCTCGCCATCATGATGGCATTGCAGGAGCGCCAGCGCTCGGGCAAAGGGCAGCTCGTCGAGGCGACGCTTTATGACTGCGCCGTGGCGCTGCTCCATCCCTATGCCGCCAACTGGTTCCTGTCACAGAAGCCGCCGAAGCGAACCGGCAACGCGCATCCCAACGTCTCGCCCTACGACCAGTTCCATACCCGCACCAAGCGCATCTTCCTCGCCGTCGGCAACAACCGGCAATTCGCCCGCTTCTGCGCCGAGATCGGCAAGCCGGAACTCGCCGAGGATCCGCGCTTCCGCGACAACAAGGACCGCGTCGTCAACCGCGTCGCGCTGCGCCAGGCGATCGAAGGCGCGCTGGCGGCGATCGACGGCGAGGCGCTGACCATGCGGCTGCTCGACCGCGGCGTGCCCTGCGGTGTGGTGCAGGAGCTGCCGGACGTGCTGACCCACCCGCACACGCGCCACCGCGCCATGGTCTATGAGCAGGGCGACTATCGCGGCGTCGGTGCGCCGATCAAGCTGTCGCGCACGCCGCCGGCGCTGCGCCGGAAGCCGCCGCGCTTCGGCGAGGCCAATCGCGAGGTGCTGCGCGAAGCGGGCTATTCCGCCGCCGAGATCGACCGGCTGATCGCGGACGGCGTCGTCGCCGCGTCGATCCGGCCGGCGGCGCAGGATTGAGGCGAGGCGCGCATGGACGAGGCCCGTTCCCCTGCTCCGCCCGCGGCGACGTTGCGCGCCGTCTATTCGATCTGGACCAGCGACACGCTGCGCTACGGCGATACCGACCGGCAAGGCCACGTCAACAACGCCGTCTTCGCCACCTTCTGCGAGAGCGGCCGCGTCAGCTTCCTCTATGACGAGAAGCTCGACCTGCGCGGGCCCGGCACCAACTTCGTCATCGTCCGGCTCGAGCTCGATTTCCGCGCCGAGCTGCTCTATCCCGGCACGGTCGATATCGGCACCCGGGTGCTATCGGTCGGAAGCCGCTCCTTCCGCCTCGGCCAAGCCGTCTTCAAGGGCGAGCTTTGCGCCGCCACGGCGGAATGCGTCATGGTGCTGGTCGACGACGCGACGCGCCGGTCGACGCCCTTGCCGCCGCAACTCCGCGCCTGGCTCGAAGCGCGGCTCGCCCGCTGAAATCGAAACCGAGGAACCAAGATGACCGCCAAGCCGCCGCGCTTTGCCCAGCTTGCCGTGGAGCAGCTCGACGCCGCGCAGCGGCGCGTCGCCGACGAGATCCTAAAGGTCTCGAGCGGCGGGCTCGGCGGGCCCTACAACTTCCTGCTGCGCAGCCCCGTGCTCGCCGACCGCATCCTGAAGCTCGCCGACTATCTCCGCTTCAACAGCGCGCTGCCGCGCCGCCTCAGCGAGATGGCGATCCTGATCCAGGCACGGCTCTGGACGGCGCAATATGAGTGGTGGGCGCATCATCCGCTGGCGCTCAAGGCGGGCCTCGCGCCGGGCATCGCCGAGGCGCTCAAAGCGGGCAGGCGGCCCGAGGGCATGCAGCCGGACGAGGCCGCGCTCTATGATTTCTGCGTCGAGCTGTCGAAGCGACAACAGGTCGGCGACGCCACCTTCGCCCGCGCCCGGGCGCTGCTCGGCGAGCAGAAGCTGGTCGATCTGGTGGCCCTCACCGGCTTCTACGTGCAGGTGTCGATGATCCTCAACGTCGCCGAGGCCGGCATCCCCGGCGGCGGCGCGCCGCCGCTCGCGCCGATGGCGGACCCGCTGCCGCTCGCCGGCTGAGCGCCTCGCCTTCGCCCGTTCCACCCCAGTAACAGTCGCCGCGGTCGGCAAATATCGCGAGAATTCCGAGGCTTAGGGCGTCACGGAATTAGCGATTCCGTAATGTATTACCGGCATTTTCAAGGCGAGTTTACTGCCGCGGAACGGACCTGATGTCGCGCCCGGTCGACGACGTGAAGAACTGGATGAACATGTTCCGCTGGATCGTCAAGCTCATCCGCGACGAGTACCAGATCGACGAGGCGCGCCTGACGCGCACCGCGGCGCTCGAGACCGATTGCGGCCTCTCGGCCGAGCAGATCGAGGACGTGATGGGCACCATCGCCGAGAGCTTCAGCATGCGCTTCCCCGACGGCACGCTCGACGAGGTGCTGAAGCTCGAAGAGCTCTGCATGCTGGCGAGCTGGGTCAAGGGCTTCTACAAGAAGCCCGAATTCATCTCCGCCGATTTCGAAGCCAAGTGCCGCGCGGTCAATCCGGGGATCGCGGCGTAACGCTGCCTAAGGGACGGTGCGCGGTCGGCGCTTCCCTCACACCTCGGGCGCCGCGAGCCGCCTCCAGTCATTGGCCAGCCTCAGCTCGGCCTCGGTGAGCGCCTGCAGCCCCTCGAGGTCGAGCTCTTCCACCATCTCGCGCACGACGACGCCTTCCCTGGTGACGTCGAGTACGGCGAGGTTGGTGTAGACGCGCTTCACGCAATGCGGCGCGGTCAAAGGATAGCTGCAATGCTTGCGGATGCGCGGCCTGCCCTCCTTGGTCACGTGCTCGACAAGGACGCGCACCTCGCGCGCGCCGACGGCGAGGTCCATGGCGCCGCCGACGCCGGGCGGGAAGTTCGGGTCCTCGGTCGTCCAGTTGGCGAGGTCGCCCTTCTCGGAGACTTCGAAGGCGCCGAGCAGCGCCACGTCGAGATGGCCGCCTCGGATCATCAGGAAGGCGTCGTTGTGGTGGAAGAAGACGCCGCCGGGCAGCAGGGTCACGAGCTGCTTGCCGGCATTGATGAGGTCCTTGTCCTCCTCGCCCGGCCGCGGCGCCGGGCCCATGCCGAGGATGCCGTTCTCGCTGTGGAAGACGATCTCGCGGCCTTGCGGGATGAAATCGGAGCAGAGCGTCGGCAGGCCGATGCCGAGATTGACATAGGCGCCGTCCTCGAGGTCCTGCGCGGCGCGCCATGCCATCTGCCGGCGGCTCAAGGGCTTCATGCGATCCTCCCTCTCACACCACGACGAGCCGGTCGACGAAGATGCCGGGCGTCACCACGGTCTCGGCGTCGAGGCTGCCGAGCTCGACGATCTCGCGCACCTGCACCACCGTCAGCTCCGCCGCCATTGCCATCACCGGGTTGAAGTTCCGCGCCGATTTGCGGTAGATGAGGTTGCCCCAGCGATCGGCACGGTCGGCGCGGCAGAAGGCGACGTCGCCCTTGATCGGCTGCTCCAGCACATAGAGCTCGCCGTCGATCTCGCGCGTCTCCTTGCCTTCGCCGAGCTGAGTGCCGGCGGCGGTCTTGACGAAGAAGCCGCCGATTCCCGCCGCGGCGGCGCGCATGCGCTCGCTGAGCGTGCCCTGCGGCACGATCTCGAGCTCGAGCTTACCGGCCTTGTAGGCGGCTTCGAAGCAATGCGGGTCGGTGGTGCGCGGAAAGGAGCAGATGATCTTGCGCACGCGCCCGTCCTTGATCAGCCCGGCGAGACCCTCGTCTCCGGTGCCGGCATTGTTGGCGACGCAGACGAGGTCCCTGACGCCGGTCTCGCGCAGCGCATTGAGCAGCTCGACCGGCTCGCCCACGGCGCCGAAGCCGGAGCACAGCACGGTGGCGCCGTCCCTAACGCCCGAAACCGCCTCGGCGAGCGAGCGCACGCGCTTGTCGATCATCAGAACGCCACCGCGTCGCCGCCCTTCAAGGACAGCATCGCCCGCGCCTCTTTCGGCGTCGCGACCTCGAGCGACAAATTCTCCAGGATGGTGCGGATGCGGCGCACCTGGTCGGCGTTCGATTCCGCGAGCTGGCCCTTGCCGATATAGAGCGAATCCTCGAGCCCCACGCGCACATTGCCGCCCATGACGGCGCCCATGGTGACGAGCGGCAGCTGATGGCGGCCGGCGGCGAGGATCGACCAGCAATACTGGTCGCCGAACAGCTTGTCGGCGATGTGCTTGGCGTGCGCGAGGTTCTCGGGATCGGCGCCGATGCCGCCGAGGATGCCGAAGATGGTCTGCACGAAGAGCGGCGGCTTGACCAGCTTGCGCTCGAGGAAATGGGCGAGCGTATAGAGATGGCCGATGTCGTAGCACTCGAACTCGAAGCGCGTGCCGTGGGCCTCGCCGAGATGCTGCAGGATGTATTCGATGTCCTTGAAGGTGTTGCGGAAGATGAAGTCGCGCGAGTTTTCGAGATGGGTGCGCTCCCAGTCGTGCTTGAACTCCTTGTAGCGCTGCAGCATGGGAAAGAGGCCGAAATTCATCGAGCCCATGTTGAGCGAGCACATCTCGGGCGAGGCCTTGAGCGGCGCGGCGAGCCGCTCCTCGAGCGTCATGCCGTGGCCGCCCCCGGTGGTGATGTTGATGACGGCGTCGGAGGCCTGCTTGATGCGCGGCAGGAATTGCATGAAGATTTTGGGGTCCGGCGTCGGCCGCCCGTCCCTGGGGTCGCGCGCGTGGAGATGGAGGATCGCCGCTCCCGCCTCCGCCGCCGCGATCGCCTGGCTCGCCACCTCGTCGGGGGTGAGCGGCAAGTGCGGGCTCATGGTCGGCGTATGGATCGACCCCGTGACCGCGCAGGTGATGATGACCTTGCCGGTCCTGGCCATAGCTGTCCCTCCTCGCGCTTTCTTCTTCGGCGCTATTTGCCCGAACGCGCAGCCCTCGTCAATTGGCCTGCCAAAGGCAAGAGATTCAGCGCAGAGGGCGCAGAGGATGCTCGATGGACGGGGAGGAACAGCAGATTCCTTGGCCTCCTCTGCGCATCCTCCGCGTCCTCTGCGCTAAAAATTTAGAACGCGTTTGCCTAGGCGTTGACGCGCATGAACTCGCGCACCCGGGGATAGATCTCGGTGCGCCAGCGCTTGCCGTTGAAGACGCCGTAGTGGCCGACCTTGGGCTGGATGTGGTGCGCCTTCTTGACCGCAGGCAGGCCGCTGCAGAGATCGAGCGCGGCGCCGGTCTGGCCCACGGCGCAGATGTCGTCGTTCTCGCCCTCGACGCAGAGCAGCGCGGTGCGGGTGATGGCGTGCGGCTCGACCTTGCGGCCGCGCGAGGTGAAGCGCCCGAGCGGCAGCGCGTGCTGCTGGAAGACTCGCGACACCGTCTGCAGATAGAAATCCGCCGGCAGGTCCATCACCGACATGTACTCGTCGTAGAAGCGCTTTGTCGCCTCCGCGCTCTCGCCGTCGCCGCGCACGAGGTGCTTGAAGAGATCCATGTGCGCGGTGACATGCCGGTCGAGATTCATGGTCATGAAGCCGGCGAGCTGCAGGAAGCCGGGATAGACTCGGCGGAAATGGCCGGAATAGCGCGCCGGCACGGTGGCGATCACGTTGCGCTCGAACCAGGAGAGCGGCCGCGAGGTCGCGAGCTTGTTGACCACGGTGGGGTTGCGGCGCGTGTCGATCGGGCCGCCCATCAGCGTCATCGAGCGCGGCTGCGCGGGATCGCCGTCGGCCGCCATCAGCGCCACCGCCGCCAGCACCGGCACCGAGGGCTGGCAGACGGCCAGGACATGCGTATCGGCGCTGAGCTCGCGCAGGAAAGACGCGATGAGTTCGATGAAATCGTCGAGATCGAAGCGCCCGTAGAGCAGCGGCACGTTGCGCGAATTGAGCCAGTCGGTGATGTAGACGTCGTGCTCGGGCAGCAGCGTCTCCACCGTGCCGCGCAGCAATGTCGAGAAATGGCCGGAGAGCGGCGCCACCACCAGCACGCGCGGCTGCTCGATCGCGACCGCTTTCCTGAAGTGCAGCAGGGTGCAGAAGGGATGGCGCACCGCCGCCACCTCGTCCACCGCCACAGTGCGCCCATCGACCAGCGTGCTGTGGATGCCGAATTCCGGCCGCTCGTGCCACATGCCGGCGCGCGCCACCATCTCGCAGGCGGCGGCGGCGCTGCGGATCACCGGGTGATGCGCCACCACCGGCCAGGGCTGGGTGAGCAGCCCCTGCATCGCCTGCGCCATCCAGCGCACGGGACCGAAGGCGTCGCTATGCGCTTGGTAGGTTTCGTAGAGCATCGCCTTCGATCCCCTTGAAATGGCTAGGGCTTCGGACCGCCGGGTGCCGCGCGGGGCGCGGCTGCGGCAAGCGGAGCAAGAGCACGGCGGATCAATATGGGAATGCGTGGCCCCGCCGGCCAGGAGAAGCCGCGGCGGCGGTTCGAAGCAGGGGCCGCGCCGGAGGCGGGCCCTAGGGCGCAATGCGTCACACTTTCTCCATAATTCGCTGCTGCCAAACGGTCAAGCGGAGATCGCTGCTAAGTGCCAGGGCGGCCCGCATTTTTCGCCCCTGGCGAGAATGCTGCGGTGCGCTTCCCTGGCGCGACGGCGAGTCGGCGGCCGGACCCGTCTCCGACTGAGTCATGAGCGGCAGGATAAGGGATTATGGTTAAAGGAACCGATATGGGCGGCGTCTAGGACGCAGGCTCGTAGAAGCGGCGGTCGCGCAGCACCTCGAGCGATACGGTCTTGCCGTCATGCTGCGCGCCGACGCGCAGCAGCCGCACATGCGGCGCGAGATCGCCGGAGTAGCGTGCGACGGCAACCACTTCCCAGACCGCGGTCTTCCGCCCGGCCGACAGGAAGCGCTGACCGGCCGAGATGCCGTAATTCTCGTCGCGACCCGGCCGCCGCCGCCAGATCCCCATCACTTTTCACCCGCACCGTGCCGGGCCGGCTTCAACCCGGCGCCCGACACCGACCATGAAACGCCGAAATGCCCGGTGCCGTCGACGAAAAAATGGCGCCGGGTTGCACGCCCGGACGGCGCGGCGCATCCTGCGGCCGAAAATGGAGGAGCACTGCCATGAACATCGCCGCCTGGCTCCGGCGCAACGGGCGGAGCTTTGCCGACCGGCCGGCGCTGTCGCACGGTCGCGCCGTCCACGCCACCTACGCGCGCTGGGCGGCCACCGCCGCCGCCATCGCCGGCGCGCTCGGCCGCGACGCCGCCTTGCGCCCGGGCGAGCGCGTCGCCATCGTCATGACCAACCGGCCGGAATATCTCGAAGCGCTCTTTGCCATCTGGCATGCCGGCCTCGTCGCCGTGCCGATCAACGCCAAGCTGCACCGCGAGGAATTCCGCTACATTCTCGGCCATTCCGGCGCCCGCCTGTGCTTCGTGAGCCCCGACCTTGCCGAGACGGTGGCGCCGCTCGCCGACGATCTGCCGGAGCTCGCGCGCATCGTCGTCGCGGGCGACGCCCAATGGCGGAAGTTCGGCCAGGGCGAGGCCGGCGCGCTGGTCGAGCGGCGTCCCCAGGATCCTGCCTGGCTCTTCTACACCAGCGGCACCACCGGCCGGCCGAAAGGCGCCACCCTCACCCATCGCAACCTGCTCGCTATGGCGCTCGCCTATTTCTCCGACGTCGACCCGATCGCGCCGACTGATGCCAAGCTGCACGCGGCGCCGCTGTCACACGGCTCGGGCCTCTATGCCCTGCCCCACATCGCGCGCGGCGCCAACAACGTCATCCCCGAAAGCGGCCATTTCGATCCCGCGGAGATCGCCGATCTGCTGCGGGTCTGGCCGGGCACCAGCCTCTTCGCCGCGCCCACCATGGTGACGCGGCTCGTCGCCGACGCCGGCTTCGCCGGCGCCGACCACCGCAACCTCAAGGCGATCGTCTATGGCGGCGGGCCGATGTACTTGGCCGATCTGCTGAAAGCGATCGAACTGCTGGGGCCACGGCTGGTGCAGATCTACGGTCAGGGCGAATCACCGATGACCATCACCGCGCTGGGCCGCGGTTTCCACGGCGACCGCGCCCATCTGCGCTGGCGCGAGCGGCTCGGCTCGGTCGGGCTGCCCTTTGCCGGGATCGAGCTGCGCGTCGCCGATGCCGAGGATCGCG
>JASHTP010000454.1 GCA_030040495.1 Alphaproteobacteria bacterium | reverse complement strand
ACCACCTTGCGCGACGGCGCGCAGACCCAGGGCGTCGACTTCAACGTCCAGGACAAGCATGCGATCGCCTTGGCGCTCGACCGCATCGGCATCGACTATGTCGAAGGCGGCTGGCCCGGCGCCAACCCGACCGACAGCAGCTTCTTCTCGGCGCCGCCGGGGCTGGCGCGCGCCCGGCTCATCGCCTTCGGCATGACCAAGCGCTCCGGCCGCAGCGCCGCCAACGATCCCGGCCTCGCCGCGGTGCTCGACGCCAAGGCGCAGGGCGCCTGCCTCGTCGGCAAGAGCTGGGATTTCCACGTCACGCTCGCCCTCGGCATCGGCCTCGAGGAGAATCTCGCGCTCATCCGGGAGTCGATCGCCGCGGCGGCGGCGAAGGGCGAGGCGATGTTCGACGCCGAGCATTTCTTCGACGGCTACAAGGCCAATCCCGACTATGCGCTCGCCTGCCTCGAGGCGGCGCAGGCGGCGGGCGCGCGCTGGATCGTGCTGTGCGACACCAATGGCGGCACCTTGCCGCACGAGGTCGAGCGCATCGTCGGCGAGGCGGTGCGGCGCATTCCCGGCGAGAAGCTCGGCATCCATGCGCACAACGACACCGAGAACGCCGTCGCCAACAGCCTCGCGGCGGTCCGCGCCGGCGTGCGCCAGGTGCAGGGCACGCTGAACGGGCTGGGCGAGCGCTGCGGCAACGCCAACCTGGTCTCGCTCATCCCGAGCCTGATGCTGAAGCCCTTCTATGCCGAGCGCTTCGAGATCGGCGTCGGCGGCGACGATCTCCGCCAGCTGACGCAGCTCTCGCGCCTCCTCGACGAGCTGCTCAACCGCGCGCCCAACCGCCACGCCGCCTATGTCGGCGACGCCGCCTTCGCGCACAAGGGCGGGCTCCATGTCTCGGCGGTCGAGAAGGATCCGCGCACCTACGAGCATGTCCCGCCCGAGAGCGTCGGCAACCGGCGCCACATCCTGGTTTCCGACCAGGCCGGGCGCTCCAACATCCTGGCGCGGCTGCGCGAGGCCGGGATCGAGCTCGATCCCAAGCATCCCAAGGTGGCGCGCCTGCTCGAGGAGGTGAAGGAGCGCGAGTTCCAGGGCTATGCCTATGACGGCGCCGAGGCGAGCTTCGAGCTGCTGGCGCGGCGCGCGCTCGACGGCGTGCCCGACTATTTCCGGCTGCAGAGCTTCCGCGTCATCGACGAGCGGCGCTGGAACGCGCGCGGCGAGCTGATCACGCTGTCGGAAGCGACGATCAAGGTCGAGGTCGGCGGGCAGACGCTGATGACGGTGGCCGAGGGCAACGGCCCGGTCAACGCGCTCGACACGGCGCTGCGCAAGGCGCTCATCCCGGCTTTTCCGGAGCTCGAGGCGATCCGCCTCACCGACTACAAGGTGCGCATCCTGACGCCGCAGGACGGCACCAAGGCGGTGACCCGCGTGATGATCGAGACCAGCGACGGTGCCGGCCAGAGCTGGTCGACGGTGGGCGTCTCGACCAACGTCATCGACGCCTCCTACAACGCGCTGCATGACAGCCTGACCTACAAGCTCTGGCGCTCGGGGCGGCGAGGCTAGCGGGGATGGCGGGGACGGACCGGCGGCGGCGGCGGGCGAGCGGCGGGCCCGCCATCATCCTGGTCGAGCCGCAGCTCGGCGAGAATATCGGCGCCGCGGTGCGCGCCATGTACAATTGCGGGCTGACCGATCTGCGCCTGGTGAAGCCGCGCGACGGCTGGCCCAACAAGAAGGCGATCGCCATGGCGAGCGGCGCCGATGTCGTGCTCGACCAGGCGCGGCTCTTCGAGCGCGCCGAGGACGCCGTCGCCGATCTCCGCCATGTCTACGCCACCACCGCGCGCGACCGCTTCATGGTGAAGCGCGTGCTGACGCCGCGCCGCGCCGCGGCGGAGATGCGAAGCTTTGCCTCCGCGGGCGAAGCGTCCGGCGTGCTGTTCGGGCCGGAGCGCACCGGCCTCGTCAACGACCATGTGGCGCTTGCCGACGCGGTGCTGACCGTGCCGCTCAACCCGGCCTTCTCCTCGCTCAATTTGGCGCAGGCGGTGCTGCTGGTGGGCTATGAATGGTTCACCGCCGGCGACGAGACGCCGGGCGCGCACCTCCCCACCGGCCATTCGGCGCCCGCCACCAAGGAGGAGCTGCTGCGCTTCTTCGGCCATTTCGAGGAGGAGCTCGACCGCAGCGGCTTCCTGCGCACGAGGGACAAGCGCCCCGGCATGATCCGCAATTTGCGCAACCTCTTCCAGCGCGCCGAGCCCACCGCGCAGGAGCTGCGCACCTTGCACGGCATCATCACCGCGTTCGTCGGGCCGAGGCGGCGGAAGGTGGAACCGGCTGCAAAGCGGGCGGTGCGTCCTTCGACAGGCTCAGGATGAGGAGTTTTCTTTGTGGCCCCTGGAAGATGCCGTGAAAAATCTTCCTCATCCTGAGCCTGTCGAAGGACGCAGGGCGATCGTGCAGCCACGCCCCAAGTTGACATCCCCGCCGGCATCCCTATAGTGCCGGCCCTTCATTCCCAAGAAAGCGGGCCTTTGGCCCCGCCTCGCCCTGCGGGCAAGGACTATTGGGACAACAACAACCACAACGGGTCAACGGCACCATGAGCAAGCGAGCGGAGTCGAAGTACAAGATCAACCGGCGCCTCGGCGTCAATCTCTGGGGCCGCTCCAAGAGCCCCTTGAACCGCAACCGGGATTACGGCCCGGGCCAGCACGGCCAGCGGCGCAAGAAGCCCTCGGATTTCGGCACGCAGCTTCTCGCCAAGCAGAAGCTCAAGGGCTATTACGGCAATATCGGCGAGCGCCAGTTCCGCCGGCTCTACGAGGAAGCGGCGCGGCGCAAGGGCGACACCGGCGAGAACCTGATCGAGCTTCTAGAGCGCCGGCTCGACGCCGTGGTCTACCGCATGAAATTCGCGCCGACGCCGTTCGCCGCGCGCCAGTTCGTCAATCACGGCCATATCCGCGTCAACGGCAAGCG
>JASHTP010000453.1 GCA_030040495.1 Alphaproteobacteria bacterium | reverse complement strand
CGAGCGGCGACGCCGGCCGGTCGCGCCGCCGTCGCCGATCCCGTCACCGGCGACTTCGTCGAGGTACCGACCTACGCCCGCGCCGAGCTCGCGCCGGGCCATGTCGTGCCCGGTCCCGCCTTGATCATCGAGGACGAGACGACGACACTGGTGACGGGCGGCTTCACCGCCCGCATCAACGGGCTTGGCTATGTCGTGCTGACGCGGAGATGACGATGCTTGGCAATGAACCCATGTCGTTGATTCACCAGCAGATCATGTGGGATCGCCTGATCGCCGTGGTGGAGGAGCAGGCGCAGACCCTGATCCGTACCGGCTTCAGCACCTCGACCCGCGAGGCAGGCGACGTGTCGGCCGGCGTGTTCGACGTCGCCGGGCGCATGCTCGCCCAGGCGGTCACCGGCACGCCGGGCCACGTCAACTCCATGGCGCGCGCCGTCTACCATTTCATCGACAAGTTCCCGACGCAGACGATGAAGCCGGGCGACGTCTTCATCACCAACGACCCCTGGAAAGGCACCGGCCACCTCCACGATTTCACCGTGGTGACCCCGGTGTTCCGCCGCGACCGGCTCGTCGCCATGTTCGCTTGCACCAGCCATGTGGTGGATATCGGCGGCCGCGGCATGGGGCCCGACGCGCGTCAGGTCTACGAGGAAGGCATCTACGTGCCGCTGATGCGCTTCGCCACGGCGTCGGGGGTGGACGAGACGCTGATCGAGATCATCCGCAGCAACGTCCGCGAGCCGGTGCAGGTGATCGGCGATCTCTACTCGCTCGCCGCCTGCAACGAGGTCGGCAACCGGCGGCTGCTGCAGATGATGGACGAGTTCGAAATCGAGACGCTCGACCGGCTCGGCGACCACATCCTCGAGCGCTCGCGCGCCGCCATGCTCGAGGCGGTGCGCCGGCTGCCCAAGGGCGTCTACCGCAATCGCATGCGCGTCGACGGCTACGACAGGCCGATCGACCTGGTGGCGGCGATGACCATCGGCGAGAACGGCATCCATGTCGATTTCACCGGCACCTCGGCGCCCTCTTCCTTCGGCATCAACGTGCCGATGTGCTACACCGAGGCCTATTCGGCCTTCGGCATCAAATGCATCGTCGCGCCGAAAGTGCCCAACAACGAAGGCTCGCTGTCGGTGATGACGATGAGCGCGCCGGAGAACTGCATCCTCAACGCCAAGCATCCGCTGCCGGTGGCGACGCGCCACATCACCGGCCAGATGCTGCCCGATCTCATGATCGGCTGCCTGCACGGCGCGCTCGGCGGCCAGGTGCCGGCGGAGGGCACCTCGTGCCTGTGGAACCTCTTCGCCATGGGCGGCCCCGGCCGCGTCGAGGCCGATCCCGCCGATCTCCTCGACGCCGTCGCCTTCAACGTCATGTCGTTCCATTCCGGCGGCACCGGTGCGCGCCCCGGCAAGGACGGGCTCTCCGCCACCGCCTTCCCGAGCGGCGTGCGCAACGTCCCGGTCGAGGTCACCGAGGCGCTGTCGCCGATCCTGGTGCGGCGCAAGGAGTATCGCGTCGATTCCGGCGGCGCCGGCGAGTTCCGCGGCGGGCTGGGGCAGGTGATGGAGGTGGTGAGCCTCGACGACGCGCCCTTCGGCGTCAGCGCCAATTACGACCGCGTCCACTTCCCGCCGCGCGGCCGCGACGGCGGCAGGGACGGCGCGGCCGGCGTGCTGCGGCTCGCCTCCGGGGCGAAGCTGCGCGGCAAGGGGCAGCAGACCGTGCCCAAGGGCGAGACGCTGTTCATCGAGATGCCGGGCGGCGGCGGGCTCGGCGATCCGCGCCGGCGCGATCCGCTGCGCGTGCTCGAGGATGTGAAGCTTGGCATGGTGTCGCGCGCCGCGGCGGCGGCCGAATATGGCGTCGTCGTCGGCGAGGATTTCGCCATCGACTGGAAGGCGACCGAGGCGGCGCGGCGCGGCGCCGCCTGAGGCTTGCCCGCGGCAATCGCACAAAAGGAGCTTCGATGAGCGTGATCGTCAGCGCCGGCCTCCCCACCGGCATGGAGGGCCTCACCTATCCGATCCCGTTCTCGGACCCCGAGTCGGTGATCCGCATCGCGCAGCATGCGGAGAGGCTGGGCTACCATTCGGTCTGGGGCAACGACCACATGACCACCCAGCATTACGTGCGCGCCGAGTTCCCGGTGCCGCCGCGCTTCTGGGAGCCGCTCGTCACCTATGCCTTCATCGCCGCCAACACCACCAAGCTGCGCTTCGGCACCGGCATCCTGGTGCTGCCGATGCGCCGCGACATCGTCGTGACGGCAAAGCAGATCGCGACGCTCGACCATTTCAGCGGCGGCCGGCTCGAGATCGGCGTCGGCGTCGGCGCCTATCGCGAGGAGTTCGAGGCGCTCTGGCCGGACGCGGACGTCCATCGCGGCGACATGGTCGAGGAGGGCGTCAAGGCGTTGCAGCTGCTCTTCTCCGAGCGCGTCGCCTCCTTCGACGGCAAATATTACCGCTTCCGCGACGTCGAGCTCTATCCCAAGCCGCGGCAGCAGCGGCTGCCGATCTATTTCGGCGGCAACAGCGCCAACCATCTGCGCCGCGTCGCCGAATCGGCCGATGGCTGGATTCCCGCCGGGATGGAGGCCGACCGGCTGCGCCGCCATGTGGCGGAGCTGCGTCAGATGGCGGCCAACGTCGGGCGCGACCCCAGGCGGATCGCCGTGGCGCCGCAATATGTCGCGCATCTCGGCCGCACGCAGGAAGCCGCGGTCGCCCGGTTCAAGCAAAGCCAGATGTACAAGCATCTGATGTCGCTCCGCAAATCGACGCTGAAGGAGCAGGCGGGACGGCCCATGGAGGACATCAACCTGGTGGGCAGCGTCGATGCCGTGGTGGCGAAGGCCGAGGCGCTCAAGGAGGCCGGCGTGACGCATTTCCTCGGCCTTTATTTCGCCGCCAACAGCGTCCAGGAGCTGCTCGACCAGATGCAGCTCTTCGCCGAAGAAGTGACGCCGAAGATCGCGGGCTAGCGGCCGTGCGTGCCGACATGGAGCAGGCGACGACAGCAGCGGCGTGGGCGACGGACGGGCGGTCGAGCGCCGTCGGGCAACGCTCGATGGGCGATCCGACGCGGCTCTTCCCGCTCTTCCCGCCGCTGCTCGAAGGCTGCCCCGCCACCAGCACGGCGGCGATGCAGTACCCGCTCGAGATCGATTACGAGTATGGCCGTGTCCCGGTGGCGCTGCTGCGCCAGCCGCCGCTGCCGGGGCTCGAGCGCTGGGCGCCGCTACTGCCGCCGGTCAAGCCGGGCCTGTCGCTCGGCGAGGGCGGGACCCCGCTCGTGGCGGCGGCGCGGATCGGCGAGTGGGTCGGCCTCGATGGGCCGCTCTGGCTCAAGGATGAAAGCCGCAACCCGACCTGGAGCCACAAGGATCGCCTCAACTACTGCGTGGTGAGCGCGGCGCTCGCGACCGGCACCCCGGGCATCGCCGTCGCCTCGTCCGGCAATCACGGCGTCGCCGCCGCCGCCTATGCGGCACGCGCCGGGCTGCCCTGCCTCGTCATCACCAGCCCCACGGCGCAGCCCGCCTTCCGCCAATTCCTCGTCGCCCTCGGCGCCTTCGTCGCGATCGTGCCGACGGAGCAGCGCTGGGATCTGTTGCGGCGCGCCGTCGCCGAAACCGGCTTCATGCCGGCGACCAATCTCACCCGCTTTCCCACCGGCAACCCCTTCGGCCCCGAGGGCTACAAGACCATCGCCTACGAGATCTTCGCCCAGCTCGGCGGCGCCATGCCCGGCACGGTGGTGGCCCCGACCGGCTATGGCGAGCTGCTTTACGGCGTCGCCAAGGGCTTCCGCGAGCTGCTGCGCTTCGGCCTCGGCACCCACATGCCGCGGATGTGCTCGGCCGAGCCGGCGGTGCGCGGCCCGCTGGCGCAGGCGCTTCGCCGCAATGAGGCGGCGGTCGAGGTCGCGGGTGCGCCGTCGCGTGCCGCCGGCATTGCGGTCACGGTCAACGGCTTCCGCGGCGTCGTCGCGGTGCGCGACAGCGGCGGCAGCGCGTTGCTGTTCGAGGAGGCGAGCATGGTCGAAGCGACCGAGCGGCTGGCGCGGGAAGGGCTGTGGCAGGAATATTCGGGCGCCGCGGGGCTCGCCGCGTTGCGCGAGGCGCGCCGTCGCGGCGACAGCTTTCCCGCGCCGGTGGTGGCGATCCTGACCTCGACCGGGCTGAAGGAGCTGCCCGCCGACACCGCCGACGTGCCCTGCTACGAAGGCGCGGCCCTCGACCGCCTGCTCGTTTCGCTCGCCGCCGGGAAAGGCAGGGAGGCCGGAGCATGACCGGCATCTTCGGCGTCTCGCTCGAAGGCAAGGAGAGCCCGGACGTCGTGCGCGGCATGGCCGCGGTCGCCGACGCGGCCGGCGCCGCCAATCTCTGGATCGCCTCGCACCTGTTCCAGCGCGAGCCGATCGCCATGGCCGCCGCGGCGCTGGCGGCGACGCGGCGCGTCGGTGCGGTGCTGATGGCGATGAGTCCCTATTCCGTGCATCCGGTCTACGCCACCATGGCGGCGGCCACGCTCGACGAATATTTTCCCGGCCGGGTGCAGCTTTGCCTCGGCGTCGGTGCGCCGCGCGACCTCGAAGCGGCCGGCATCGAGGCGGTTCAGCCGCTGCGCACCTTGCGCGAGGCGATCGAGATCGCGCGCGCGCTGCTGGCGGGCGAGACCATCGACTTCGCCGGGCAGCGCTTCCGCGTCAAGGGGCGAAGGCTCGCGACCGGCGCGCGCCCGCTGCCGATCGTGCTGGCGGCGTCGGGGCCGCAGATGCTCGAGCTCGCCGGCGCCGCCGCCGATGGCGTGCTGATCAGCGCCGCGACCTCGCCTGCCTTCATCCGCTGGTCGCTCGACCTGGTGCGGCGCGGCGAAACCGCTGCCGGCCGGACGGTGCGCAAGATCGCGCTGGTCTACGCCTCGGTCGCCGCCGAGGAGAAGACGGCGCACGACCGGCTGCGTCGCACCCTGGGCTTCATCCTGCGCGGCTCCCACCATGCGCGCAATCTCGAGCTCGCGGGCAGCGCTCTCGATCAGCAGACGCTCGCCGCCGCCTTCGCGCGCGAGGATTGGGCGACCGTCGACCGGTTGGTCGACGACGAGGTGCTGCGCCGCCACGCCGCGAGCGGCACGCCCGACCAGCTGCGCGCCGCTTTCCAGCGCTACCGCGGCGTCGGGCTCGATGAGATCGTCATTGCCGGCGTCGCCGGCGGCGAGGCGTTGCGCCAGGTGCTCGAAACCGCGACGCTCGCCGGCGACGGCGGCCGAGGAAGCGAATGAGCGACAAGGTCCTGCTGGTCACCGGCGGCGGCCGCGGTATCGGCGCCGCCATCTGCCGCCTCGCCGGCAAGCGCGGATATGCCGTCGCCGTCAACTACCGCGCTGACGCGGCGTCCGCCGCCGCCGTGGTCGCCGACATTGCCGCCGCCGGCGGCCGCGCCGTGGCGGTGCAGGCCGACGTGTCGCGCGAGGAGGAGGTGGAGCGGCTCTTCGCCGAGACCGATGCGCGGCTCGGCCGGCTCACCCATCTCGTCAACAATGCCGGGATCACCGGCCCCGCCGGCCGCTTCGAGGGGGTGACGACGGCGACGCTCAAAGAGGTGCTCGCGGTCAACGTCCTCGGCGCCTTCCTCTGTGCCCGCGCCGCGCTGCGACGCATGTCGACGCGCCGCGGCGGCGGCGGCGGCGTCATCATCAACCTGTCCTCGGCCGCCGCTACTCTGGGCGCCGCCGATCTCTGGGTGTGGTATGCCGCTTCCAAGGCGGCGCTCGAGACGATGAGCGTCGGCCTCGGTCGCGAGGTCGCGTGCGAAGGGGTGCGCGTCTGCGGCGTGGCGCCCGGCTTCACTGCCACCGAGCTGCTGGAGCGTTCCGGCAATCCCGAGCGGTTCCGCCGCATCGGCGCGCAAATCCCGCTCGGCCGCCCGGCGCGGCCCGAGGAGATCGGCGAGACCGTGCTGTTCCTGCTCTCCAACGCCGCGTCCTACGTCACCGCCACCGTGCTCCGCGCCGCCGGCGGCCGCTGAGCGGCGCGAAAAGAAAACGGCAGGAGCCGGGGCTCCTGCCGCGTCGTCGCGCCGTGCAGCGAGCTCGGGCGCTACCCGGTCAAGCGGCAAACCGCGCTATCGTCACCGCGCAAGCGGGGACCCAGGGCGCGAACCGGCCGCTGGGATCCCGCTTGCGCGGAAATGACGACGAGGACTGCACGCGATCGCCTCCGACCGGGTCGCGCTCAGTTCGCCTGGCGGCGCAGGAAGGCGGGGATGTCGAGGAGATCCTCGTCCTTCGACGGGGT
>JASHTP010000452.1 GCA_030040495.1 Alphaproteobacteria bacterium | reverse complement strand
CGGTGGCCACCGGGGCTGTGAGGCGTTCCGGCATTGAGCCGCGGCTCGCCTCGCTACCGCCCGGTCCTTTATGCGCTCTACGGAGCGGACATTTCGGGAGTCCGGGGTTTGATCCGGCTTCACACGCGGCGATATCGTTGACGCAACCGGCAACCATTGTCGAATGCCGTGATTCAACCGGGGTGTCCGTACCGATTGACTACGGAGATGTTGGAGACGGCGCTGCCGCGCTCGATCCAATCACGCCGGAGCTAAGCGCACTGTTCCACCCAAACGGGCCGCTGAGGGCGCCCGGTTGGCCAACAGTAGTTCATGCCCAGAAATGGCGAACGGTAGACAAGTATCTGCGGGGTGCCCGGCCCCGGAATTCGTTTGTGCCTGTCGAAACGCGGCAGAATCCGCTGGCGTGGGGCAACGAGAGATTGCCGCCGCTGCGCATAGTTGCCTGCTGCGGCGGCTAAAGCATAACGATACGAACGCGCCTCTTGCGCCGGCCGTCCTGAAAGGTGCCTACCTGCTATTCAAATCGGCCTAAGGCAGGCGCTCTACTCCCGATTCATCCGGTTGTCGACGAGGTCGTTCACCACGCCGGGATCGGCGAGGGTCGAGACGTCGCCGAGCTGCTGGTACTCGTTCGCCGCGATCTTGCGCAGGATGCGGCGCATGATCTTGCCGCTGCGCGTCTTGGGCAGGTTGGGCGCCCATTGGATGAGGTCGGGCGCGGCGATCGGGCTGATGTGCTTCCGGACCCAGCCGACCAGCTCCTTGCGCAGCTCCTCGGTCGGCTCGTTGCCGGTCTTGAGCGTGACATAGGCATAGATGCCCTGGCCCTTGATGTCGTGCGGATAGCCCACGACCGCGGCCTCGGCGACCTTCTGATGCGCCACCAGCGCGCTCTCGACCTCGGCGGTGCCGAGGCGGTGGCCGGCGACGTTGATGACGTCGTCGACGCGGCCGGTGATCCAGTAGTAATCATCCTCGTCGCGCCTGGCGCCGTCGCCGGTGAAGTACTTGCCGGGGAATGTGGAGAAATAGGTCTCGACGAAGCGCTTGTGGTCGCCGTAGACGGTGCGCATCATCCCGGGCCAGGCATCGGCGATGCAGAGATTGCCTTCCGCCGCGCCCTCGAGCGTCTTGCCGGCGCCGTCGACGATGAGCGGCTTCACGCCGAAGAAGGGCCGCGTCGCCGAGCCCGGCTTCAGCGGCGTCGCCCCCGGCAGCGGCGTGATCAGGATCCCGCCGGTCTCGGTCTGCCACCAGGTGTCGACGATCGGCACCCGCCCCTCGCCGACGACGCGGTGATACCAGAGCCACGCTTCCGGATTGATCGGCTCGCCCACCGTGCCGAGCAGCTTCAGCGAGCGGCGCGAGGTCTTCTTGACGAAATGCTCGCCCTCGCGCATCAGCGCGCGGATCGCCGTCGGCGCGGTGTAGAAGATGTCGACCTTGTGCTTGTCGATCACCTGCCAGAAGCGCGACGCGTCGGGATAGTTGGGCACGCCCTCGAACATCAGCGTGGTGGCGCCGTTGGCGAGCGGCCCGTAGACGATGTAGCTGTGCCCGGTGACCCAGCCGACATCGGCGGTGCACCAGTAGATGTCGCCGTCGTGATAGTCGAAGACGTACTGGTGCGTCAGCGAGGTGAAGACGAGATAGCCCGCGGTGGTGTGCAGCACGCCCTTGGGCTTGCCGGTCGAGCCCGAGGTGTAGAGGATGAAGAGCGGATCCTCGGCGTTCATCTCCGCCGGCGGACAGTCCTTCGACACCCGCGCCATCGCCTCGTGGTACCAGACGTCGCGGCCTTCGACCCAGCCGACCGCGCCGCCGGTGCGGCGCACGACGATCACGGTGCGCACGTCCGGGCACTGCCTCAGCGCCTCGTCGGTGTTGGCCTTGAGCGGCACCTTGCGGCCGCCGCGCAGCCCTTCGTCGGCGGTGATGACGATGTCGGAGCGGCAATCCTGGATGCGGCCGGTCAGGCTGTCCGGCGAGAAACCGCCGAACACCACCGAATGGATCGCGCCGATGCGCGCGCAGGCGAGCATGGCATAGACCGCCTCGGGGATCATCGGCATGTAGATGGTGACGCGGTCGCCCTTCTTGACGCCGCGCGACTTCAGCACGTTGGCGAGCCGGCAGACATTCTCGTGCAGCTCGGCGTAGCTGACATGCTTCGCCTCGTTGGGGCTGTCGCCTTCCCACAGGATCGCCGTCTGGTCGGCGCGGGTCGCGAGATGCCGGTCGACGCAGTTGTAGGCGGCATTGAGCGTGCCGTCCTCGTACCATTTGATGCTGACATCGCCGGTGAAGCGCGTGTTCTTCACCCTGGTGAAGGGCTTGATCCAGTGCAGCCGCTTTGCCTGCTCGCGCCAGAATCCCTCGGGGTCGCGCAGCGACTGCTCATAAAGCCTGAAATAGCTGGCCTCATCGCACCAGGCGGTGCGCGCGACGCTTTCGGGGACGGGGAACAGGCTGGTGTCCATGGCGGCTTCGCTCCCGATCAAGACGGCGGGTTCGGCGCTCCCGCCCGGTTGTCGTTACCTCGCGACTTCGGGATCAACTCTAGGACCGCCGACCCGGCCGAGACAAGCCGGCGCCGCCCGGGCTCTCCTCTCGCCGGCGCGCGAGCTCCAGCGCGCGAGGCCGCTCGGCCGCTTTGGGGCGTACCCTCTCCGTTCCGCTCATGCGGCGGTATGAGCGCGCGGATCATATGCGCAACCCTGCCATCCTGCTGAATCCAAGGTAAAATTCCGCATCCGAAAGGAGCCGCGAAATGCCCGGTCCCGCGGCCTCTCATCGCCCATTGGGGTCATGACCGCCGCCGGACAGGCGGCGCGCCGTCACTTGGCGGCGACGAAGCCTTCGGTCGGCGCGGCTTCGGCCGGCGGCGGCGGGAACGGGCCGTGGCCGGTCGCCAGCAGCGCCGCCTGGGTGCGGTTCGACACGTGCAGCCGCTTGATGATCTGCTTCACATGCGCCTTGACCGTGCTCTCCGACATGGAGAGCGCGTCGGCGATGAGCTTGTTCGATTTGCCTTGCGCGATGAGCGCGAGCACGTCGCGCTGGCGCCGCGTCAGCTCCACCCAGGGCTCGCCGGGCGCACGCTCCTCGCCCTCCCAGCCGCTATGGCCGTTCGGCGTGTTCTGCAGCAGCGAGGACGGGATGTAGACGCCGCCGGCGAGCACCAGGTCGAGCGCGCCCATCAGCACCTTGAGGCTGAGGCTGGTGGGCAGGAAGCCGCGCGCGCCGGCATCGAGGATCTGCCGCGCGCGATGCGGATTGCCGATCTCGGCGACCACCACCACCGGCGCTCCGGGCAGCGCCGTGCGGATCGCCTCGAGCTTGGCGAGGTCGACATGCTCGGCGGTGGCGGCGCCGATAAGCACGAGATCGACGCCTTCGGCGGCGCCGGGCCCGCGCAGCAGCTCGTCGGCGCCGGCGCAATCGACGATGCGCCAGTGCGGATTGTGCTGCGTCAGGGCGAGGCGCAGGCATTCGCCCCGGAGTCTGCCGTGATCGACGACGGCGAGCCGGGCGTCGGCCGACGGTCCCGCCGACATCGCGCCGCCGTCCCTGTCCGCTGGTCCCATCTTCGCCTCCTTCGCGATGTCTCCGGCGTCGGCTGTTGCTGGCCAAGCTTGCGCCGCCCCGCTTCCGGGTCTATCGATCCTTTATGATGACAGGATCGCCTAACGATTCTGTCCGAATGGGGTAAGAAATTGTGAGATTTTGTAACAGTATGTATCCAGGCGGGTTAAGCGGTCTATCGCAGGGTTAACCCGGTCTTCACCCGAAGCTGCCACACTGATCGCACCCATGGGCCCTCCCACCTCGCCGCTCGCGCTCTCCCCGGCCAATCTCGCCGTGCTGCAACAGCGCCAGCCGCAGGCGCCGTCGCGCTCGGACGCGGCCAGCGCGGACAGCGATTCCGGCCGCGCCGTGCCCGCGCCGCCGCCCGGCAGCGGCGGCCGCGGCCGCCTCGTCGACATCCTCGCCTAGTCAGGGATTTCGCATCTGGGATCGGGCTGGCGCTTGCCCCCTGATTCCTGATACCTGCATCCTGGTACCTGCTTCCTGGTACCTGATCCCTGACGTCTGACCTCGGGAGGAGACGATGCGGCTCCAAGGGAAAGTGGCGATCGTGACCGGCGCCGGCTCGGGCTTCGGCGAAGGCATCGCCAAGCGTTTCGCCGAAGAAGGCGCCAAGCTCGTCGTGAACGACATCGACGACCGCGGCGGCGAGCGCGTCGCCGCCGAGATCGAGCGGGCGCAAGGGCAGGGCAGCGCGCTCTATGCCCGCGCCGACGTCGCCAGCGACGCCGCCATGCAGGGCCTGGTCAAGCGCGCGCTCGAGCGCTTCGACCGCATCGACATCATGGTCAACAATGCCGGCATGACGCACAAGAACGGGCCGATGCTCGATGTCGACGAGGCGATGTTCGACCGCCTCTTCGCCGTCAACGTGAAGTCGATCTATCTGGCGGCCCGCCATGTCGTGCCGGTGATGCGGCGCCAGGGCAAGGGCGGCGCGATCATCAACACCGCCTCGACCGCGGCGCTGCGCCCGCGCGGCGGCCTCACCTGGTATTGCGGCTCGAAGGGCGCGGTGGTGACGCTGTCGAAAGCGATGGCGCAGGAACTCGCGCCCGACCAGATCCGCGTCAACGCGCTCTGCCCGGTGGCCGGCGACACGCCGCTGCTGCCGAGCTTCATGGGCGGCGACACGCCGGAGCTGCGCGCCAAGTTTCTCGCCTCGATCCCCCTCGGCCGCTTCTCCACGCCGCGCGACGTCGCCAACGCCGCGCTCTACCTCGCCTCCGACGAAGGCGCCTTCATCACCGGCGTCGCGCTCGAGGTCGATGGGGGAAGATGCATCTAGGAGAGTTGTCAGTCGTCAGTTTTTGGTTCTCAGTCTCGGCTCCCGCCGAACTGACGACTGACGACGGAAAGCCGACGACTCGCTTCAGTGGCGGAAATGCCGCATCCCCGTGAACACCATGGCGATGCCGGCGCGGTCGGCGGCTTCGATCACCTCGGCGTCGCGCACGGAGCCGCCGGGCTGGATGACGGCGGTGGCGCCGGCGGCGATGGCGGCTTCGAGCCCGTCGGCGAAGGGGAAGAAGGCGTCCGAAGCGACGACCGAGCCCTTGGCCGGGCTCTCGGCGAGCCCGGCCGCCTTGCCGGCTTCCTCGGCTTTCCACGCGGCGATGCGCGCGCTGTCGACGCGGCTCATCTGCCCGGCGCCGATGCCGACGGTGGCGCCGCCCTTGGCATAGACGATGGCGTTCGACTTGACGTGCTTCGCCACGCGGAAGGCGAAGAGGAGATCGGCGAGCTCGGCCTCGCTCGGCGCGCGCTTCGTCACCGTGCGCAGATCGGCGGCGGCGACGCGGCCCGTGTCGCGGGTCTGCAGCAGATAGCCGCCGGCGAGCGAGCGCAGGGTCATGCCCGGCGCCGCCGGATCGGGCAGGCCGCCGGTGGCGAGGAGGCGCAGCGCCGTCCGGCGCTTCAGCGCCGCCTGCGCCTCGGGCGCGAGCGACGGCGCGATCACCACCTCGGCGAAGAGCTTGGCGATCGCCTCGGCGGTGGCGCCGTCGAGCGGCCGGTTCACCGCGATGATGCCGCCATAGGCGCTGACGGGGTCGCAGGCGAGCGCGCGCCGATAGGCCTCGGCGAGCGTGCCGCCCTGCGCCACGCCGCAGGGATTGGCGTGCTTGATGATGGCGACGGCGGGCGCCTCGAACTCGGCGACCAGCTCGAAGGCGGCGTCGGTGTCGTTGAGATTGTTGAAGGAGAGCTCTTTGCCCTGGAGCTGCTCCGCCGAGGCGACGCCGGGGCGGCGCTCGCCGGTGACGTAGAAGGCCGCCTGCTGGTGCGGGTTCTCGCCGTAGCGCAGGATCTCCTTGAGCGTGCCGGCGAGCGCCAGCACCGGCGGGAAGGCTTCGCCGCGCTCGGCCGCGAACCAGCGCGCGATCGCCGCGTCGTAGGCCGCCGTGCGCGCATAGGCGAGGCCGGCGAGCCGCCGGCGCAGCGCCAGGCTGGTGGCGCCGCCGAGCCGCTCGAACTCGGCGAGCAGCTCGCCATAATCCGCGGGGTCGGTGACGACGGCGACATCCTCGTGGTTCTTCGCCGCGGCGCGGATCAGCGCGGGGCCGCCGATGTCGATGTTCTCGATGCAATCGTCGAACGCGGCGCCCTTCGCCACGGTGGCGGCGAAGGGATAGAGGTTCACCACCAGCAGGTCTATGGGCGCAATGCCGTGGCGCTCGAGCGCGGCGCGGTGCGCGGCATCGCCCCGCCGCGCCAGCAGCCCGCCATGGATCGCCGGATGCAGCGTCTTGACGCGGCCGTCGAGCATCTCGGGAAAGCCGGTGACGGAGGCCACGTCGCGCACCGCGAGCCCGGCCTCGGCGAGCGCCTTCGCCGTGCCGCCGGTGGAGATGAGCTCGACGGCGCGCGCCGCCAGCGCGCGGGCGAGATCGACGAGGCCGGTCTTGTCGGAAACCGAGAGAAGCGCCCGTGCGATCGGGCGACGCTGATCAGCGGACATCGCGCATTCCGGCGGCGGCAGGGGCACGCACGATAGGCCGCGCGCGGGCGCGGTTCAAGCCGTCGGGGCGGGGCGGTTGCCGCAACCCAAACCACAACTTCCCCTCCCCTCAGGGGAGGGGAAATGAACTTCGCAATAAGCCTGCTATAGTCCCCTACGCCTCCTCCTCCTTCTCCGGTTTTCTGCCCTCGCGGCGGAGCGCCCATT
>JASHTP010000451.1 GCA_030040495.1 Alphaproteobacteria bacterium | reverse complement strand
GCTGGAACGCGGGCTGACACGGCTCGCCGAGCTGCTGGCGGCGGCGCCGGAGGCTTATCTGTCGGTGGTGTGAGTCGCGGAGCGGTCAGCCATCAGCCGCCACCAGGCTGACTGCCGAGAGCTGACGGCTACTTTCCTTTGCCGATCCCGTGGGTGTGATCGAGCGGCCCCGTGCCCTTGCCGTAGCCGGGCGCGCTGGCGATGGCGCGCTGCACGAAGCGATGGGCGCGCTCGATCGCCGCGCGCAGCGCCATGCCTTGCGCGATGCCGGTGGCGATCGCCGAGGCGAGCGTGCAGCCGGTGCCGTGGATGTGGCGCGTGTCGACGCGCGGGCTCTCCAGCACGTAGCTTGTCCCGCCCTCGACGACGAGGTCGCGCACGGGGCTGCCGTGGATATGGCCGCCCTTGAGCACGATTGCGGCCGGGCCGAGCGCCTGCAGCGCCTGGGCGGCATCTGCCATCTCCGCCGCGGCGATGCGCCGGCCGAGCAGCGCCTCGGCCTCGGGGATGTTGGGCGTCAGCACCGTCGCGCGGGCGATGAGCCGCGTCTTGAGGATCTCGACCGCTTCCTCGTCGAGGAGCAGCGCGCCGGTCGTCGCCACCGTCACGGGATCGACCACCAGCGGCACGTCCGGCGCCATCTCGGCGAGGCAGTCGGCGACCGCGGCGACGATGCCGGCATCGTGCAGCATGCCGGTCTTGACGCAGTCGGCGCCGATATCGGCCAGCACCGCCGCCATCTGCCGGCGGACGAAATCCGCCGGCACCGGCAGGATGCCGTCGATGCCGAGCGTGTTCTGGGCGGTGAGCGCGGTGATCGCGGTGGCGGCATAGCCGCCGAGCGCCGTCACCGTCTTGATGTCGGCCTGGATGCCCGCGCCGCCGCCGGAATCGGAGCCCGCGACGCTCAGCACGCGGCCCTTCATTCGGCGGCTCGTCCCTCGGCCTCGCCCGCCGCGACCACCGCTGCGGCGATGGCGTCGACGATCGCCGTCACCAGCGTCTCGTCCTCGCCCTGCGCCATGATGCGGATCAGCGGCTCGGTGCCGGACTTGCGCACGGAGAGGCGCCCCGCCTTGCCGAGACGGCGCTCGCCGGCGCTGATCGCCTTCTTCACCGCCGGCGTCTCGAGCGGCGCGCCGCCGGCGAAGCGCACGTTCCTGAGGAGCTGCGGCACCGCCGTGAAAATGTTGCAGACGCGGCTCGCCGGCGCACCGGTCTCGACGATCGCCGCCAGCACCTGCAGCGCCGCCATCAGCCCGTCGCCGGTGGTGCAGGTGTCGCCGAGGATGATGTGGCCGGACTGCTCGCCGCCGAGATTGCTGCCGAGCTTGCGCATCGCCTCGACGACGTAGCGGTCGCCGACCGATGTCCGGTGGAGCTTGATGCCGTGGGCGGCGAGATGACGCTCGAGCCCGAGATTGGACATGATGGTGGCGACCACGCCGCCGCCGTCGAGCCGGCCGGCGCGGTGCCAGTTGAGCGCGATCAGCGCCATGAGCTGGTCACCGTCGAGCAGCTTGCCGCTCTCGTCGGCGACGAGCAGCCGGTCGGCGTCGCCATCGAGCGCGATGCCAAGATCGGCGCCGTGCTCGACGACCGCGCGCTGCATCGCCTGCGTCGCCATGGTGCCGCTGTCGCGGTTGATGTTGAGACCGTCGGGCGCGACGCCGAGCGGCACGACCTCGGCGCCCAATTCCCACAGCACGGTGGGCGCCACCTTGTAGGCGGCGCCATGGGCGCAGTCGATCACCACCTTGAGGCCGTCGAGCCTGAGCCGCTTGGGGAAGCTGCTCTTGACGAACTCGATGTAGCGCCCGCCGGCATCGTCGAGCCGCTTGGCGCGGCCGAGCTCGTGCGGCGCGACGCGGCCGCTGCCGCGCTCGAGCTCGGCCTCGATCGCCGCCTCGATCTCGTCGGAGAGCTTGTAGCCGTCGGCGCCGAAGAGCTTGATGCCGTTATCCTCGAAGGGATTGTGCGAGGCCGAGATCATCACGCCGAGGTCGGCGCGCAAGGAGCGCGTCAGCATGGCGATGGCCGGCGTCGGCAGCGGTCCCACCAGCACCACGTCCATGCCCATGGCGATGAAGCCCGCGGTCAGCGCCGGCTCGATCATGTAGCCGGAAAGCCGCGTGTCCTTGCCGATGACGACGAGGTGGCGGTGGTCGCCGCGCCTGAGGCAGCGCCCGGCCGCCATCGCCACCTTGAGTGCAGTCTCGGCGGTCATCGGCTCGCTATTGGCGGTGCCGCGGATCCCGTCGGTGCCGAACAGCTTGCGCGTCATTCATCCCCTCGAAACGAGCTTTCGCCAGCGCCCGTTATAGCGCAGGCCGGGTGCCGGAGCGTTAACAAAGCGCGGCCTCCCCGGCGATCGCCGCCTGGAGGACGAGGGCCTGGCGCGTCTCGGCGACGTCGTGGACGCGCAGGATCTGTACCCCCTGCCCCGCCGCCCACAGCGCCGCAGCGAGCGAGCCGCCGAGCCGCTCAAGGGGGTCGCCGCCGGCGAGCCGGCCGATGAAGGATTTGCGCGAGGCGCCAAGCAGGACGGCGCAGCCGGTGCCGTGGAAGAGCGCGAGCCGCGCCAACAGCGCGAGATTGTGCGCGTCGCGCTTGCCGAAGCCGATGCCGGGGTCCACCGCGATGCGCTCGCGCGCGACGCCCGCCCGCTCGCAGGCGGCGACGCGGCTCTCGAGGAAATCGAGCACGTCGAGGGCCGCGTCGTCGTAGCGCGGATCGTCCTGCATGGTGCGGGGATCGCCCGCCATGTGCATCAGCACCAGCGCGGCGCCGCTCCGGGCGGCGACGGCGAGGCTCTCCGGGTCGCCGGCGAGGGCGGTCACGTCGTTGATGATGCGTGCGCCGGCGGCGAGCGCGGCGCGCATCACCGCGCCACGGCGCGTGTCGATCGAGACGGCAAGGCCGGCAGCGGCGAGGCCGCGCACCACCGGCTCGATGCGGCGGATCTCCTCCTCGGGCGGCACCGGCGCGGCGCCGGGCCGGGTCGATTCGCCGCCGACATCGACGATGTCGGCGCCGGCGGCGGCGAGCGCCCTTCCGTGCGCCACCGC
>JASHTP010000450.1 GCA_030040495.1 Alphaproteobacteria bacterium | reverse complement strand
GAGCGGTTGGCGAGATAGAGATGGATGGCGACGCCGCTGCGCCCGCTCGCATCGCCGTTCCCCGCCATGGTGACGAGCCCGTCGACGAAATCCGCCGGCGCGTCGGGGATGGGCAGCGGGTTCCAGCGCAGCCGGTTGGGCGGCGCCTCCACCTCGCTCATCGGCGCGCTGCGCAGCAGCCGGTTGTCGATGCGGCGGTAAGGCTCGTGCACCGCCGAGGGCCGGATGCGGTAGAGCCAGGTGCGGCGGTTGGCCGCCCTGGGCGCGGTGAAGGCCGTGCCGCTGATCTGCTCGGCATAGAGGCCGTAGGCCGGCCGCTGCGGCGAGTTGCGCCCTTCGGGGAGCGCACCGGCGATCGCCTCGCTCGCCTGCTCGTTGCCGAAACCGGAGAGATAGGCCGGCGCCGGTCTGGTGGGAACGCGCGCCTTGGGCGCCGGTTTCACCATCGTGCTCATCGCGCGCTCCTCCCTCGCATGGCCGTCTCGCGCAGAAAAGGATGGTAAGCCGGCCGCGGCGGCGACGCAAACCGCCGCCGGGTTCGGCCGCGGCGTGCCCGTGCTATAGTCGGCGGCAAGGCGTCATCGGGAGGTGGCCATGCAGCTCAAGGATCCCAAGCTCTTCCGCCAGCAATGCTACATCGACGGCAGTTGGGTCGATGCCGGCAATCGCGAGACGATCCCGGTCAACAACCCCGCCGACAATTCCATTCTCGGCCACGTGCCGAGGATGGGCGCCGACGAGACGCGCCGTGCCATCGAGGCGGCGGAGCGTGCGCTGCCGGACTGGCGCGCGCGCACCGGCAAGGAGCGCGCCCAGGTGCTGCGCAAGCTCTTCGACCTGATGATGGCGAACCAGGAGGATCTGGCGCAGCTGATGACCGCCGAGCAGGGCAAGCCGCTGACGGAATCGCGCGGCGAGATCAGCTATGCCGCCTCCTTCATCGAATGGTTCGGCGAAGAGGGCAAGCGCGTCTATGGCGACACCATCCCCGGCCATGCCCGCGACAAGCGCATCGTCGTGCTGAAGCAGCCGATCGGCGTCTGCGCCGCGATCACGCCGTGGAACTTCCCGGCGGCGATGATCACCCGCAAGATGGGGCCGGCGCTCGCCTCGGGCTGCACCATGGTGCTGAAGCCGGCGTCGCAGACGCCGTTCTCGGCGCTGGCGCTGTGCGAGCTGGCCGAGCGCGCCGGCGTGCCCAAGGGCGTCTTCTCCTGCGTCACCGGCTCGGCCAAGGAGATCGGCGGCGAGATGACCTCGAACCCGATCGTGCGCAAGCTCACCTTCACCGGCTCGACCGAGGTCGGCAAGATCCTGATGGAGCAATGCGCCGGCACGGTGAAGAAGCTGTCGCTGGAGCTCGGCGGCAACGCGCCCTTCGTCGTCTTCGACGACGCCGACCTCGACGCCGCGGTCAAGGGCGCCATCGCCTCCAAGTACCGCAATGCCGGCCAGACCTGCGTCTGCGCCAACCGGCTGCTGGTGCAGGACGGCGTCTACGAGGCCTTCGCCCGCAAGCTCGCCGACACGGTCAAGGCGATGAAGGTGGGCGCCGGGGTCGAGACCGGCACGGTGATCGGCCCGCTCATCGACACCAAGGCGATCGAGAAGGTCGAGGAGCATGTCGGCGACGCGCTCAAGAAAGGCGCCCGCATCGTCGTCGGCGGCCATCGCCATGCGCTGGGCGGGACCTTCTACGAGCCGACCGTGCTCGCCGACGTCACCACCGACATGATCGTGACGCGCGAGGAGACCTTCGGCCCGGTGGCGCCGCTCTTCCGCTTCAAGACCGAGGAAGAGGCGATCCACATGGCCAACGACACCGAGTTCGGCCTCGCCGCCTATTTCTACAGCCGCGACCTCAACCGCGTCTGGCGCGTCGCCGAGGCGCTCGAATACGGCATCGTCGGCATCAACGAAGGCATCATCTCGACCGAGGTGGCGCCCTTCGGCGGCGTCAAGGAAAGCGGCCTCGGCCGCGAGGGCTCGAAATACGGCATCGAGGAGTTCCTCGAGGTCAAGTATCTCTGCATGGGCGGCGTCAACGCCTGAGGTGGGGCTGATCATGGATTCGCCGTAGCAGCTACGAAGCTCAACCGGCATCTGCAGCGCCAGCGAGGCAGGGAATGGCACGATACGATTTCGACATGTTCACCATCGGCGCGGGCTCGGGCGGCGTCGCCTCCTCGCGCCGGGCCGGCTCCTACGGCGCCCGGGTGGCGATCTGCGAGGACAGCCGCGTCGGCGGCACCTGCGTCATCCGCGGCTGCGTGCCGAAGAAGCTGCTGGTCTATGGCGCGCAGTTCGCCGACGCCTTCGTCGAGGCGGCGGGCTTCGGCTGGACGGTGCCGGCGCCGAGCCATGACTGGGCGACGCTCATCGCCGCCAAGAACCGCGAGATCGACCGGCTCGAAGGCGTCTATCGCGACCTCCTGCGCAACGCCGGCGTCCGCCTCATCGAAGGCCGCGGCGTGCTCGTCGATCCCCACACCGTCGAGATCGCCGGCAAGCGCTACACCGCCGCCAACATCCTGGTCGCCACCGGCGCCCATCCGGTGATGCCGGCGATCCCCGGCATCGAGCACGCCATCACCTCGAACGAGGCGCTCGACCTGCCGGCGCTGCCGCGCCGCATCGTCATCGTCGGCGGCAGCTACATCGCCGTCGAGTTCGCCGGCATCTTCCACGGCCTCGGCGCCGAGGTCACGCTCGTCATCCGCGGCGACGAGCTGCTCACCGGCTTCGACGAGGATCTCCGCACCGGCCTCGGCCAGGAGCTGGGCCAGCGCGGCATCGCCATCCGCCGGCGGACCCATGTGACGCGCATCGAGAAGCGCGCCGAGGGCTTCGAGCTCACGCTCGCGGAAGGCGGCACGCTCGGCGCCGATCTCGTCATGTACGCCACCGGCCGCAAGCCCAACACGCGCGGCATCGGCCTCGAGGCGGCGGGCGTCGCGCTCGGCGGCGACAATGCGGTCGCCGTCGACGAGCGGCAGCGCAGCAGCGTGCCGCACATCTACGCCGTGGGCGACGTCACCGACCGGCTCAATCTGACGCCGGTGGCGATCGCCGAAGGCCGCGCGCTGGCGGAGACGCTGTTCAACGACAACCCGATGACGGTCGATCACGACAATGTCGCGACCGCCGTCTTCAGCCAGCCGCCGATCGGCACCGTCGGGTTGAGCGAGGCGGCGGCGCGGCGGCGCTTCGGCGCGGTCGACGTCTACCGCACGCGCTTCCGGCCGATGAAGCACACCCTCTCCGGCCGCGAGGAGCGCACGATGATGAAGCTCGTCGTCGACCGCGAGAGCGACCGCGTGCTCGGCTGCCACATGCTCGGCGCCGACGCGCCCGAGATCATCCAGGGCCTCGCCATCGCCGTCACCTGCGGCGCCACCAAGCGCCAGTTCGACCGCACCATCGGCATCCACCCGACCGCGGCCGAGGAGTTCGTCACCCTGCGCGACAAGG
>JASHTP010000449.1 GCA_030040495.1 Alphaproteobacteria bacterium | reverse complement strand
GCCGCGCGGCGCGCCGCTTCGCGGCGACCGAGCGCGCGCCGGCGCGACGGTGCCGCGCCATGCCGCGGCGCCGGGTCTTTCCGCGAGAAAGCGGCGCCGATGCCGACCGAGTCGCGGTATTGCAATCGCCGGTGCAATCTTGCCACATTGCGCCGCGTATTTGCGTCGGACCGATGTTGGCGCTGGACGAGCCGGCATCGCTTCCATAGACCGGTGTGACCGGACCGCCCGCCCGACCGATCCGCGGGCGGCCGTCGCTCCACACCGGGGCCACAGGCGAAAGGGCTGCGGGCCGCATGTTGCGCGAGGGCGAGCAGGGTCATGACGGGCGGCCGATCGCGCTGGTCGGGCTGTCGCTCGTCGCGCTGCTGATCGGCGTGCTCGCCGGCGGCGCCTCGGTGCTGTTCCGCGCCCTGGTGGCGGCCATCCACAACCTGTTCTTCCTCGGCACGCTCTCCTTCTATTACGACCCGAACCTGCACACGCCGGCGAGCTGGCTCGGCCCGCTGGTGATCCTGTCGCCGGCGATCGGCGGCATCGCCGTGGTCATGCTGTTCCGCGCGCTGCCCTCGGACCGGCGCGGGCAGGGGGTCTCCGACATCATCGACGCCATCTATTACCGCGAAGGCAGGGTGCGCACGGTTTCCGCCTTCGCCAAGTCGCTCGCCGCCGGCATCCAGAGCGCCAGCGGCGGCTCGGTCGGGCGCGAGGCGGCGATCGTGCAGATCGGCGCCGCTCTCGCCTCGCGCACCTCGCGGCTGTTCCATCTCGTGCAATGGCAGCGCATGACCCTGGTCGCCGCCGGCGGGGCCGCCGGGCTCGCCGGGGCGTTCAACGCGCCGCTCGGCTCGATCGTCTTCGCCATCGAGCTGATGATGCCGGAGATCAGCGCCCGCACCTTGCTCCCGGTCACCATCGCCAGCGGCGCCAGCACCTTCGTCACCCGCTTCTATTACGGCCTGCAGCCGACCTTCCTGGTGCAGACCGTCATGGCGACGCATCTGCGCATCGCCGGCGCGCTCAGCCTGCTGCCTTTCGTGCTGTTCGGCATCCTGCTCGGCTTCGCCTCCTGGCTGATGATCGCGCTGCTCGGCTGGTCGGAGCACCTGTTCGCCCGCATGTCGCCCAATCCGTACCTTCGGCACATGGTCGGCATGCTGATCGTGGGCGGGCTCGCCTACGGCATGATGGTGGGGACCGGCTACTACTTCGTCGAAGGGCCGAGCTATGCCGCGCTGCAGGACATGCTGCGCGGCGACATCGCGACGCTGGGATTCTTCGCGCTGCTGTTCGCCGCCAAGGTGATCGCCACGACGCTGACCCTCGGCTCCGGCGGCAGCGGCGGCGTGTTCTCCGCCTCGCTGGTGATCGGCGCGGCGCTCGGCGGGGTCGTCGGCACGGCGACCACCCTGATCGCGCCCGGCCTCGAGGTCGACGTCACCGATTTCTGCATCGTCGGCATGGCCGGCATGCTCGGCGGCACCACCGGCGCGGCGATCACCGCCATCGTCATGGTGTTCGAGCTGACGCGCGATTACAACGTCATCGTGCCGATGATCCTGGGCGTGACCCTGGCGCTCGCCGTGCGCCGGGCGCTGCTGCCGGAAAGCGTCTACACGCTGAAGCTCGTCAAGAAGGGGCACGAGGTGCCCGACGCGCTGCAGGCGAACACCTACCGCATCCGTCATGCCGACAAGGCCATGGCCACCGATTTCGAGGTGCGCCCCGCCGCGCAGCCGCTCGACGAGACGATCGCCTCGCTGGAAGAGACCGGCACGCCCTTCTACCTGATGATCTCCGACGGCGCCCGGCTCAAGGGCTATATCCGCCTCGATCCCGGCTTCAAGCTGTGGCAGGCGCGCGAGTCCGGCACCACGCTCGGCGACGTGGCCCGCACCGATTTCGTGCTGGCCCGGCCGATGGACGCGATGTTCGACGTGATCGCCAGGCTGGCGCGCCGCGGCGGCAACCTCGCCATCGTCGTCGGCGGCGTCCGGCGCATCCCGCGCGCCGGCGATGTCGTCGGCTTCATCTCGCTCGACACCATGGGCGCGGCGGTGATCGAGAATGCGCGCGCCTATGCCGCGCCGCCGACGCGCAATCCCTTCCCGATCCTCTACCGCCGCCGGGTCGTTCGCCCGATCCGCTTCTGGCGCGATCGCCTCAGGGGCACGCGGCCTGAGCCCGACGCCTGAGCGGCGCCGCGGCTCCGCCCCCCGGCAAGGAAAAGCCGGCTGTCCCGACGGGACGGCCGGCTCCAAACCTGGTCGGAACGAAAGCTCAGCTCACCGACAGCGGCTTGATGTCGCAATCGTCCATCATCATCACCTGCTCGTAGAGCCCGGCATAGTTGGCGAATTTGCCGCGGAACTGCACGGGCTCACCGGCCTTCAGCGTCGAGAAGTCCGTCCGGCCGCTCTTGGCGCACACGAGGGTGTTGCCGGCCAGCTTGAGTTCGACGAAGTGGTAGCCGGTGCTGAGATAGACGGCCTTTCCCTGGAAGAGGTCGGACGCCCGCTGCGCGTCGGCCGCGCCGACGCTCAGCAGCAGGGCGAGCCCGCCGGCGACGAGAACACCTTTCATGTTGCGCTCCCTTGCTGAAAGCTCGATCAAGTTCGGATCAGGAGCGTAATTGCCGAAAATTAAAAGAAGGTAATACGAATAATCCAGCGAACGACCGCGATGGGATTTGAATAAAATGCGTCCTTTCTCCGTGTATTCGACGGGGCTCGTCAATAGTTTGATAACCAACAGATCGATGGTTTTTAAGTTTTCCGGCCGATGCTCCTTCGTCGCCGCAGCGGCGCCGCGGCTCCGCCCCCGGCAAGGAAAAGCCGGCTGTCCCGTCGGGGCAGCCGGCTCTATAGCTGGAAATCTGGTCGGAGTGAGAGGATTTGAACCTCCGGCCCCTGCCTCCCGAAAGCAGTGCTCTACCAGGCTGAGCTACACTCCGGCGCCGGCCGATATACTGGTTTCGGCGGCGCCTCGCAACCCCCGGGCGTCGCTAGTAACCCCGCGCGAGACAGAAATCGACGACCTCGTCGAGCGCGCGCCGCTCCGGGCCGTCGCGAAAGAGCACGAGGTTGCGCCGCGCCGCCTCGCCGTAATGGCGGGCGCGGTCGAGCGTCGCGCCGAGCGTGCCGTGCCGGTTCATGAGCTCGATGGCGTGGGCGAGATCGCCCTCCTGCTGGTCAAGCTCCTCGAGTGTGCGGCGCCAGAAGGCGCGCTCGGTCTCGCCGGCCTGGCGCCAGGCCAGCACCACCGGGAGCGTGATCTTGCCCTCGCGGAAATCGTCGCCCACCGTCTTGCCGAGCTCGACCTCGCGGGCGGAATAGTCGAGCATGTCGTCGACGAGCTGGAAGGCGATGCCGAGATTGCGGCCATAGGCGGTGAGCGCCTCCTCCTCGGGCGCCGGCCGGTCGGCGAGCACGGCGCCGATGCGGCTCGCCGCGGCGAAGAGCTGCGCCGTCTTGGCCTGGATCACGGCGAGATAGGCGTCCTCGGTGGTCTCGGTGTCGTTGGAGGTGACGAGCTGCAGGACCTCGCCTTCGGCGATGATCGCCGAGGCTTCGGAGAGGATCCCGAGCACCTTGAGCGAGCCGTCCTCGACCATGAGCTGGAAGGCGCGGCTGAACAGGAAGTCGCCGACCAGCACCGAGGCCTTGTTGCCCCAGACGGCGTTGGCGGTGGCGAGGCCGCGGCGGAGATCGCTGTCGTCGACGACATCGTCGTGCAGCAGGGTCGCGGTGTGGATGAACTCGACTGCGGCGGCGAGCGCCAGGTGGCGGTCGCCGCGGTAGCCGCACATCCGCGCCGTGGCGAGCGTCAGCATCGGCCTCAACCGCTTGCCGCCGGCGGCGATGATGTGGCCGGCGAGCTGCGGGATGAGCGCCACCGGGCTCTGCATGCGCTCGAGAATGAGCGTGTTCACCCGGTCGAGATCGGTCTTGAGGAGAGCGGTGAGACGATCGAGCGTCGCCGGCTTCTTGGTATCGTCGTCCCGCGCACTTGCCACCAGGGCCACGCCGACTTCCCCTTTCCCCCGCCGCAGGGCCCGTTGCTTGACTGAGCCACGGGCGCAGGCGAGCATAGAAGGCTGGGAGAAGGGGTCAAGCCCGCCGGGTCGATGGCGGAGCTCGGCGGGGCCGATGAAGGAATTGCTGCGCACCAACGACCTCGTCCGGCTGTCGTGGCTCCAGGCGCTGCTCGCCGATGCCGGCATCGAGAGCATCGTCCTCGACCAGAACGCGGCGACGATCGAAGGCAGCATCGTCGCCTTGCAGCGCCGCCTGATGGTGCGCGAAGAGGATTATCGCCGCGCCCTGGCCACGCTCGCCGAGGCAGGGGAGGGGCCGAAATGAGCGAGCCGGCGGGCGGCCTCGCGGTCAGCGAGGACATGCTCCTCGGCGGGCGCGTCAGGCTGCGCCAGCCGCGCTCCGGCTACCGCGCGGCGATCGATCCCGTGCTGCTCGCCGCCGCCGTGCCGGCGGGCGCCGGCGACAGCGTGCTCGACATCGGCTGCGGCGCCGGCGCGGCTTCGCTCTGCCTCGCGGTGCGCGTCGCAGGCTGCCGGATCACCGGCATCGACGCGCAGCGCGAGCTGGTGCGGCTCGCGGGCGAGAACATCGCGCTGAACCGCGTCACCGGCCGGGTCGTCGCCATGGTCGGCGACCTGCTGCGGCCGCCGCCGCGGCTCGAGCCCGGCGGCTTCGCCCATGTCATGGCCAACCCGCCTTTTCTCGAGACCGGCGGCGCCGCCGCCTCGCCGCATCCGGCCAAGGCCGCCGCCACGATCGAGGGCGAGGCCGACCTCGGCGCCTGGGTGCGCTTTGCGCTGGCCATGGTGCGGCCCAAAGGCAGCCTTACCTTCATTCACCGCGCCGACCGCATGGAGCAGCTCTTGGCGCAGCTCATGGGCCGCGCCGGCGAGATCATCGTCTTCCCGCTCTGGGCCGGCCCCGACAAGCCGGCGAAGCGGATCATCGTGCGGGCGCGCAAGGCGGTCGAGACGCCGACGCGGCTCACCCCCGGACTGGTGCTGCACGAGGCCGACGGTCGCTACACCGAAGCCGCCGACGCGGTGCTGCGCGGCGCCGCGCCGCTGACGCTGTCGTGATTGGACGCTTCTTCCGCCTCCGCCCAAGTTGATGCTGCGGCGGCGCAGGAGGGTCTATGCGCGGGCGGTCGATGGCGGCGCTGGCGGCTTGGCTCGCGGCCTCGGCGATCCTGCTCGGCGCTTGCGCCGCGCCCGACGGCGCCGGCGCCTGGCGCGCTCCGCCGCGCAACGGCGTGGGGATTCCGGTCGACCCGGTCTATGGCACGCCGGCGCCGGGCAGCCCGCCGATCTTCTGACCGCCGGAGTGGGAGGCTTGCCAAGCGCGCGGTGCCGTGCCCATCTTGGTGGTGGATGAGCCTCGTCGACGACGTCCTGGAGAAGCTGCCGCTCGAGCGCTTCCGCAACCCGCCGCCGCAGGTGGCGGTGCTGCGCTTCGACGGCCTGATCGGCGCGCGCGGTCCGCGCATGCTGTCGCTCCGCCGCTTTGCCGGGGCGATCGAGCGCGCCTTTTCGCTGCGCAACCTCAAGGCGGTGGCGCTCGCCGTCAACTCGCCGGGCGGCTCGCCGGTGCAATCCTCGCTGCTCAGCCGCCGCATCCGCCAGCTCGCCCAGGAGAAAGAGGTGCCGGTCGTCGCCTTCGCCGAGGACGTGGCCGCCTCGGGCGGCTATTGGCTGGCGCTGGCGGCGGACGAGATCTTCGCCGAGGACACGTCGCTGGTCGGCTCGATCGGCGTCATCACCGCGAGCTTCGGTTTCGCCGAGGCGCTGCGCCGGGTCGGCGTGCAGCGCCGCCTCTATACCGCGGGCGAGAACAAGTCGCTGCTCGATCCCTTCCTCACCGAGGATGCCAAAGGAGTCGAGCGCCTGACCGCGCTCCAGCGCGACATGCATGAGAGCTTCAAGGACCTCGTCCGCGGACGGCGCAGCGCCAAGCTCAAGGGCGAGGAAGGCACGCTCTTCAGCGGCGAGATCTTCACCGGCCGGCGCGCGCTCGAGCTCGGCCTCATCGACGGCATCGGCGACATCCGCAGCATCATGCGCGAGCGTTATGGCGAGACGGTCAGGCTCCGGGTGATCGAGCCCGAGCGGCGGCGCTTCTCGTTCCTGTCGCGCTTCGCCCTGCCGCGACGCCCCGATGTCGGCGATCTCGCCGCCGATCTGCTGGCGCGGCTCGAAGAGCGGCTGATCTGGGCGCGCTTCGGGCTCTAGCGGGCGGAGCTCGCGGCTTGACCCTCGGCTGCCCTCTCGCCTAAACCGGTCCATGGGCTTCTCTCCCGGCAAGCTGCTGGTCTTCGTCCTGTTGTTCGCGGTCGTGTGGATCGGTTTTCGCTACACGAGCCGCGTCGAGGCGATCCGCCGCACTCTGCGCGAGGAGCTGAAGCGGCGCCAGGAGGCGCAAAAGCCGCAGAAGCCGCGCGGCATCAAGGCCGAAGATCTCGTCAAGTGCGCGCGCTGCGACGCCTATGTGTCGGCCCACGGCGCCACCTCGTGCGGCCGCGCCGATTGCCCCTGGGGCCGCTGAGCCCGCCGCCTTGACCCTTGGTAGTGCGGCGTTTATGTTGCGCCGCACCCTAAACCGCTCCTCCGGACCAGTCGATGGTGGCGTCGGCCGCGGCGACCGAGACCAGCTTCCAGGCGCTCATCCTCAAGCTGCAAGCCTATTGGGCCGCGCAGGGCTGCGTCATCCTCCAGCCCTATGATCTCGAGATGGGGGCCGGCACCTTCCATCCCGCCACCACCTTGCGCGCGCTCGGCCCGGAGCCCTGGCGCGCCGCCTATGTCCAGCCCTCGCGGCGGCCGACCGACGGCCGCTATGGCGAGAATCCCAACCGGCTGCAGCATTACTATCAGTTCCAGGTGATCCTGAAGCCGGCGCCGGCCGATAGCCAAGCTCTCTATCTCGACAGCCTCGCCGCGCTCGGCATCGATGCGCGCCGCCACGACATCCGCTTCGTCGAGGATGATTGGGAGAGCCCGACGCTCGGCGCCTGGGGGCTCGGCTGGGAGGTGTGGCTCGACGGCATGGAAGTGTCGCAATACACCTATTTCCAGCAGGTCGGCGGCATCGAATGCGATCCGGTCTCGACCGAGCTGACCTATGGGCTCGAGCGTCTCGCCATGTATGTGCAGGGCGTCGAGAACGTCTACGATCTCGACTACAACGGCGCCGGCGTCACTTACGGCGAGGTCTTCAAGCGCGCCGAGTACGAGTTCTCCGCCTACAATTTCGAGCATGCCGACACGAAGCTGCTGTTCCAGCACTTCGCCGACGCCGAGCAGGAGTGCAAGGCGCTGCTGGCGCGCGACCTGCCGCAGCCCGCCTATGACCAGTGCATCAAGGCGAGCCACACCTTCAACCTGCTCGACGCCCGCGGGGTGATCTCGGTCACCGAGCGCGCCGCCTATATCGGCCGCGTGCGCGCGCTCGCCAAGAGCTGCTGCGAGGGCTGGCTCAAGCAACGGGCGAACGCCTGAGACCATGGCCGAGCTTCTCCTCGAGTTCCTCACCGAAGAGATCCCCGCTCGCATGCAGCGGCGTGCGGCCGAGGATCTCGCCATGCTCGCCACCGACAAGCTCGAAGCCGCCGGGCTCAAGCCTTCCGACGTCCACGCCTATGCGACGCCGCGCCGCCTGACCCTGGTGGCGGAGGGGCTGCCGGACCGGCAGCCCGATGCGACCGAGGAGCGGCGCGGCCCGCGCGTGGGGGCGCCGGCGAGCGCGGTCGAGGGCTTTCTCAAGGGCGCCGGCCTGATGTCGATCAAGCAGTGCGAGGAGCGCGACACCGGCAAGGGCGTGTTCTATTTCGCCGTGATCCGCCATCCGGGCCGCGCCACCGCCGAAGTGCTGCCGGAGCTGCTGCGCCAGATCGTGCTCGAGCTGCCCTGGCCCAAATCCATGCGTTTCCCCGCGGCGAGCTTCCGCTGGGTGCGGCCGATGGAGGGCGCGCTGTCGCTCTTCGACGGCAAGGTGCTGCCGCTCGCGCTCGACGGCGTGCCGGTCGGGGACGAGACGCGCGGCCACCGCTTCCTCGCGCCGGACCGGATCAAGGTGCGGAATTTCGCCGATTATCAGCGAAGGCTGCAGCTGGCGCGGGTCATGCTGCGGCACGAGGACCGCCGCCAGGCGATCGCGCGCGCGCTCCACGAGCGGGCGGCCGAGGCGCAGCTCACGGTGAAGGACGACCCGGCGCTGCTCGACGAGGTCGCCGATCTCGTCGAATGGCCGGTCGTGCTCATGGGCGCCATCGACGCCGAGTTCCTGAGCTTGCCGCCCGAGGTGCTGACCACCTCGATGCGCGCGCACCAGAAATATTTCGCTTGCCTCGACCGCAGCGGCAGGCTCGCGCCGCGCTTCCTCCTCGTCGCCAACATGGCGGCCGACGACGGCGGCAAGGCGATCACCGCCGGCAACGAGCGCGTGCTGCGCGCCCGGCTGGCGGACGCGCGCTTCTTCTGGGAGCAGGACCGCAAGCTGGCGCTCGCCGCGCGC
>JASHTP010000448.1 GCA_030040495.1 Alphaproteobacteria bacterium | reverse complement strand
CGGCGCCCAAGGCCCGCGCCGCCGGCTGGCCGGCGCGCTGGTGGCGGTGGCCGCGGCGGCGCTCGCCACCGTGCCGCTGGTCTCCAGCGCCTATCTGCTGCAGCTCGGCACCGACGTGCTGGCGTCGATCGCGCTGGCCTATTCCTGGAACCTGATCAGCGGCTTCACCGGCTATCTCTCGTTCGGCCAGGTGGCGTTCTTCGGCATCGGCGCCTACATGACCTCGGTGCTGGTGATCCACACGCCGATCCCGTGGTACTTCGCGGTGGTGGCGGCGGCGGCCGGCGCCGGGCTGGTGGCGCTGGCGCTCGGCACGGTGATGCTGCGGCTGCGCGGCATCATGTTCGCGCTCGGCATGCTCGGGCTCGCCCGCATCCTCGGCGTGGTGGCGCAGAACATCCCCTTCATCGGCGGCGCGGTGGGGCTGACCTTGCCGGCGCAGCTCACCCCGGTGCCGGTCTATCTCGTCATGGCGGCGGCGGCGCTGGTGGGATTCGGCATGAACGCCTTCTTCGCTCATTCGCAATGGGGCCTCGCCGCCATGGGGGTGCGCGACGACGAAGGCGCCGCGGCGGCGCTCGGCGTGCCCACCGTGCGGGTCAAGGTGGTGAGCTTCGTGCTGAGCGCGCTGATGCCGGCGGTGGTCGGCGGGCTGGTCGCCTGGAACCGCAGCTTCCTCGACCCGCCGAGCGCCTTCGACCCGACGCTCGACCTGCAGGTGGTGGTGTTCACGCTGTTCGGCGGCATCGGCACCTTGTGGGGCCCGGCGCTGGGCGGGCTGGTGCTGATGCTGGTGAGCGAGGAGCTCTGGGCCTACATCCCGGAGCTGCAGCTGGCGCTCTACGGCATCGTCGTCATCGCCGTGGTGCTGACCTTCCCGGGCGGCGTGGTCGGCATCGCCAACCGCTTCGGCCGGCTGAAGCGCCGGCCGGTGCTGGCGCCGCCCGAATTCCCCTACGCCCAGCGCGCCGCGGCGAGCGTCAACCCGCCGGCGCAAGGCGACGGCGCGGTGCTCGAGGTGCGCGACCTCACCGTGCGCTTCGGCGGCGTGGTGGCGCTCGACAACATCTCGCTCGCGGTGAGGCGCGGCGAGACGGTGAGCATCATCGGCGCCAACGGCGCCGGCAAGACCACGCTCTTCAACGCCATCACCGGCTTCGTCGTGCCGAGCGAGGGCGCGGTGCTCTATGAAGGCGCCCCGGTGGCGTCGATCGGCGCCTATCAGCGGGCGCGCATGGGCATCGCCCGCACCTTCCAGATTCCGCGGCTGATGGATTCGATGACGGTGTGGGAGAACGTGCTGCTCGCCGCCGGCAACGGCAGGCGCGCGGCGCACGCGGTCGAGCAGGCGGCCTGGGCGCTGGAGACGGTGGGGCTCGACGGGTTCTGGCTGGAGCAAGCGGAGAGCCTGACGCCGGGCCGCCAGCGCCGGCTCGAGCTGGCGCGCGCGCTGGCGCTCGAGCCGCGCCTCATCCTGCTCGACGAGGTGATGGCGGGCATGACCCACGACGAGCACGAGGAGATCCGCGCGGTGCTGCGGCGGCTCAAGGAGTTCGGCATCGCCGCGGTGGCAGGCGTCGAGCACGTGATCGCCGCCATCGCCGATCTCAGCGACCGCATGATCGTGCTCGAGCAAGGCAAGAAGATCGCCGAAGGCACGCCCGAAGCGGTGCTGCGCGATCCCGCCGTCATCCAATCCTATCTCGGAGAGCTGCAATGAGCGCCACCGCGGCGGCGGCGCCGCGCGCCGAGCGTCCGGCGGCGCTCGAGGTCGAGAACGTCGTCGCCGGCATCGGGCCGCTCACCATCCTGCAAGGCGTGTCGCTCACCGTCGACGCCGGCGGGGTGACGGTGCTGCTGGGCGCCAACGGCGCCGGCAAGACCACCCTGCTGCGCACGGTGGCCGGGCTGCTGGCGCCGCGCTCGGGGCGCATCCTGCTCTACGGCGAGCCGATCGGCGGGCGCGCGGCGCATCTCGTCGCGCGCGCCGGCATCGGCCATGTGCCGAGCGGCCGCGAGCTCTTTTCGCGCATGTCGGTTTCCGACCATATCGAGCTCGGCGCGCGGCTCTGCGAGCCCAAGCGCCGCGCCGAGCTGCGCGATCGGGTGCTGACGCTGTTTCCGGAGATCGCGGCGCGGCTGCGCCAGGCGGCGGGGACGCTGTCGGGCGGCGAGCAGATGATGGTGGCGATCGCCCGCGCGCTGATGACCGATCCGCGCGTGCTGCTGATCGACGAGCCCTCGACGGGCCTGGCGCCCAAGGTGGTGCTCTCTATCTTCCGCACGCTGCCCCAGCTGCAAAGCCGGGGCATGAGCGTGCCGCTGGCCGAGCAGAGCCTGCGCTCGGGCTTCTCGGTGGCCGACCGCGCCTACATCCTGCGCGACGGGCGCATCGTCATGTCCGGCAGGCCCGCCGAGCTCGCCGCCGACGCCGGCGTGGTGAAGGCGTACCTCGGCGGGTGAGCCGGCCTACAGCGGAATTCGCTCAAGTTCGAGCGTAGCCGGCGTTGAGGAAGTTAGTGGCACATTGCGCGGGTCTGAAGCTGTCGAGAAGGGAGCCGACCCGCCGCCAGAGATCGTCGAGCGAACGCTCCAGTGCCTTTCGCAGATGGCCCTTCAGCTTGGCGAAGGCTTGCTCGATAGGGTTGAGCTCGGGCGAATAGGCGGCAGAAAGCGGAGTTCCGCGCCGGCCGCCGCGATGAACTCAGCGACCTCGCAGGCGTTGCTATCCGTCGTCGGGGACAGCATCCACCCGTTCCAGCTCTCATGATCGGCAGCGGTCAAAAACCGGTCTCAGCAGCTGTCGACGCCCCTAGACCACGCTCATCCGTCGCGACCCGCTTGCAGCGCTTGTGCTACCCAGCACGAAGAAAACGACGGGTAGGATCACACCAGCAGGGTGCGGCGCCAACATGGCGGCGATATGCAGCGGCGACACGAGCGGCGCCGCGGCTAAGGGCCCGTGTAGGTGATGGATACCGTTTGCGACGCAAGCGCCACCGACGCAGCGCTGTTGTTGGTCCACAAGATCGTGAAGCCATCGATGGGGTCGCCGGCAACGGCTCCAGACTGACCGGAACCCAGGGCGTTGGTGAACGTAATGGGCGTGAACTCCGGCACAACCGCGTCCGCTATGCCGCTCGTGACGGCCATGTTCTCCAGGATCCAGTCGATTGATTTTGCAGAGCCAGAAAAGCCCGTCGGGCCCGGGACGAAAACGCTCACCAACGTCGGAGGTACCGCAGGCCCGATGGGCTGAGGAAGACGGCGGGGGAGGATTGCCGGCTCCGGGCAGGAAGGAAAATCATAATAAAAGAGGAAAGAGGCGGCTCCCCAAATCGATCCGTCCTTCGCAGCAACGTATGCGCAATGGAGCCGTATGCGAGTTCCCGAGTGCTCTCCCAAGGGGGGATTGGCAATCGTGGCACCGGCAAACACTTGAGCTGCAGAATCAGGGTATTCCGAATTGGGAACCAGCCACAGCCAATTCGGGACGGCAACGTCCGTAGAAGGCGGAGTTGTCTGCGTGTTCAGGCTGAAACCCACGCACGCTTGGAGCAAGTAAAAATCGCTATTCAGAATCCCAAGACCGCCGAGCCCAACCCAAGCGTTGAGGCCTGCCGCGGTTTGGTCGGCCTGCAGACCTTGTGACGGAACACGCAAGTAAGGAAGTCTCACTGTTCCCGTCACGCTCTGCCAATCGCCTGTTCCCTCCAGCGCACCGCCGCACAAGTTCGAGAGGGCCACTTGTCCTCCGCCCGACCCTCCGCCGGGAGGAGGTGGACCGCCGCTTCGCGGGCCTGGGGGGCCTCGCCGACTCATCATCCGACGCCGCGTCTCCGGCAGTGGTGCCAGATGCGGTGCCATCGTCCGCAAGCCTCGTTCGCAGAGTTCATTCCACGCCGCCACGCTAGCGGGACTGTCGCCCCGCCTCGGACGTCGCAGCAGCAACCCATGCCGCAACAGCGTTGCGTCGCTGGCGGATTTCAGGTCGAAGTCGTCGGGTAGCGGCGGCGTGCTGTACACGCCTTCCATGTTCGTGGCCATCAAGGGGAAGGAGAATTGGCTCTCGAGCCATTGTTCGTCTTTCATCGACGTTCTCCAGCCGAGCATTGATTGGCGTGAACGATAGCATTTTGCCGATGCCCACGCGAGGAAGGGCGGCACCGGCGAGGCTTCCGGCATTGGGCACAGGCGCGGTCGAGCACCCGGTACCTGCCCAGCCGCTCGCGGAAACCGGCGTAGAGCGCGCGCTCCTCGGAGACGAGGTTGCTTTTCGCGGTCGGGGACCTCGCCCGCAGGCGTCGCTCCTCGATCTCTTGAATTTCGATATTGACGCCCGCCCATCCTGCGCGGAGCGGCGCGGCTACGGAACGTTACCTCACCTTCCCGGCGCTGCGCGCCGGGCCCCTCCAGCACCCGGCCGACCGTTGCGCGGTCGACCCCGGAGGGTTCGCTCGCGTAGCGAGCGAACGGGTTGCTCCCACGCGCGCAGCGCGACGGAAAGCGGTTCGCTCACCCGTGCAGCACCGCCACCGTCTTCAGGCTGGTGAAGGAATAGAGCGCCTCGAAGCCCTTCTCGCGGCCGTGGCCGGACTGCTTCACGCCGCCGAAGGGCAGCTCGACGCCGCCGCCGGCGCCGTAATTGTTGACGAAGACCTGGCCGGCGCGGAGCGCGCGCGCCAGGCGCATCTGCCGCGCGCCGTCGCGCGTCCAGACTCCGGCGACGAGGCCGTAGGGCGTGCCGTTGGCGATGGCGATCGCCTGGGCCTCGTCGTCGAAGGGGATCAGCACCTGCACCGGGCCGAAGATCTCCTCCTGCGCCAGCGCATGCTCGGGCGGCACGTCGGCGATGAGCGCCGGGCGCAGATAATGGCCGCCCCTGGGCGCGTCGGCGACGATCTCGCCGCTCGCCGCCATCACCAGGCGGTTGTCGCGGGCGAGCCGGAGATAGCGCTCGACGATCTCCTGCTGGCGCGCCGAGACCAGCGGGCCGAGATCGAGATCGGCAAGCGCCGGCCCGGCGCGGAGCGCGCGATAGCGCTCGGCCATGCGCTGCTGCACCGACGCATAGACCGGGCGCTGCACCAGGATGCGCGAGGCGGCGGAGCAGGTCTGGCCGGCATTCTGGATGCCGGCATTGACGAGATAGGGCAGCGCCGCGTCGAGATCGGCGTCGGCGAAGACCAGCTGCGGCGACTTGCCGCCGAGTTCGAGCGTCACCGGCGCCACGTTCTTCGCCGCCGCCGCCTGCACCAGTGCGCCCGTCGCCACCGAGCCGGTGAAGGAAAGATGGTCGATGCCGGGATGGGAGGCGAGCGCCGCCCCGGCCTCTTCGCCGAGGCCGGTGACGAGGTTGAGCGCGCCCGGCGGCAGGCCGGCGGCGGCGGCGATGCGGGCGAAGGCGAGCGCGGTGAGGCAGGCCTCCTCGGCCGGCTTCAGCACCGCGGCGTTGCCGGCGGCGAGCGCCGCGCCGACGCTGCGGCCGATGATCTGCATCGGGTAGTTCCAGGGCACGATGTGGCCGGTGACGCCGTAGGGCTCGCGCAGCGTCAGCACGGTATAGCCGCGCTGATAGGGGATGGTCTCGCCGGTGAGCTTGTCGGCGGCGCCGCCGTAGAATTCGAGATAGCGCGCCAGCGCCAGCGCGTCGGCCTTGGCCTGCTTCAGCGGCTTGCCGACATCGAGCGCCTCGAGCCGGGCGAGCTCGTCGGCGCGCTCCAGCACCAGCCGCCCCATGGCGGCCAGCACGCGGCCGCGCTCGGCGGCGCTCATCGCGCCCCAGGCGCCGGCAAGCGCCTCGCGCGCGGCGCCTACGGCGCGGTCGATATCGGTCGCGCCGCCGCGCGCGATCCGCGCCAGATCGGCGCCGTCCGACGGATTCTCCAGCGCCAAGCTCTCGCGCCCGGCAGCCTCGCGCCATTCGCCGGCGATGAACAGACGGTCGGTTGCGAAGGGGATCATGCGGGGACCTCGGTCGCTGTCGGAGGTGACAGCGTGGCGGGTATGGCGGCGGCTGACAAGAAGGCGCTACCCGTTCGATCGCTTCGCGATCGAACCCGAAGGGGCCGACCGCGAAGCGGTCGGCCGGGTTGCGAGGATGAGGTGGGTGGTGGCAACCGTCTCGGCTTCCCCACCTCACCCTACCTCTCCGCCCCAACGGGGCGGAGAGGGGAAGAACCCTCCAGCGTTGGAATGCCCGCGCCCCGTGACGCGCGGCGCGCGATCGGCAATATTCCGCCCCCATGAGTGGCTTCCTGCTCAAACGCTTCGCCACTTTCGTGGCGACGCTCGTCGCGGCCTCGATCGTGATCTTCCTGGTGCTCGAGGTGCTGCCGGGCAATCCCGCGGAGGTCATTCTCGGCCCCGAGGCGCCGCCTTCGGCGGTGGCGGCGCTGGCGCACAAGCTCGGCGTCGGCCGGCCGCCGCTGCAGCGCTATCTCGGCTGGATCGAGGGCATGGCGGACGGCGATTTCGGCACCAGCTACGCCTGTGACACGCCGGTCGTCGATCTGGTGGAGCAGTCGCTCGCCGTCACCCTGCCGCTGGCGCTGATCGCGATGACGCTCAACGTCGCGCTGGGGCTCGCGCTCGGCATCTTCGCCGCCGCGCGCCACAACCGCTTCGCCGACATCGCAATCATGGGGCTGAGCCAGATCGGCATCGCCATTCCGAGCTTCTGGTTCGCCATCCTGCTGATCCTGCTCTTCGCCGTCGAGCTGGGCTGGCTCCCCGCCGGCGGCTTCCCCGGCTGGAGCGCCGGGCTCTGGGCGGGGCTGCGCGCGCTCATCCTGCCATCGGTGTCGCTCGCCATCGTCCAGGCGGCGATCCTGGCGCGCGTCACCCGCTCGGCGGTGCTCGACATGCTGGGCGAGGATTTCGTGCGCACGGCGCGCGCCAAGGGACTGTCGCGCGGCGCCGCGCTGCGCCGCCACGTGCTGCGCAACGCCATGATCCCGATCGTCACCATCATGGGGCTGCAATTCTCCAACCTGCTGGTGCTCACCATCGTGGTCGAGAACGTCTTCTATCTGCCGGGGCTCGGTCGGCTCATCCTCAACTCGATCGCCAACCGCGACGTGGTCGTGGTGCGCGACGTGGTGATGCTGCTCGCCGCCATGGTGGTGGCGGTGAACTTCACCGTCGACCTGCTCTATGCCGCGATCGATCCCCGGCTCAAGCTGCGCGAGCTATGAGTGCGACGGCGACATTTCCCGGCCGCGCGCTCGGCCATTGGAGCTTCCTCGTCGGCGGCGCCTTGACGCTCGCCCTGCTGCTCGTGGCGGGCCTGTCGCTGGTCTGGACGCCGCTCTCGCCCTACCTCATCGACATTCCGGAGAAGCTGCAGCTGCCGTCGGCGCAGCACTGGTTCGGCACCGACGCGCTCGGCCACGACGTCTTCTCCATGCTCATGGTCGGCGCGCAGAACTCGATCCTGGTCGGAATCATCGCCGTCTCCATCGGCCTCGGAGCCGGCACCGCGCTGGGGGCGCTGGCGGCGGCGCGGCGCGGCTGGGTCGAGGAAGGGACGATGCGGCTCGCCGATTTCGCCTTCGCCTTCCCCGCCATCCTCACCGCGATCATGCTCACCGCCGTGCTCGGCCCCGGCATCGTCAACTCGATCCTCGCCATCGGCATCTTCAACATCCCGATCTTCGCCCGCGTCACGCGCGGCGCGGCCAAGGTGGTGTGGGAGCGCGACTTCGTGCTGGCGGCGCGCGCCGCCGGCCGTGGCCCCTTCGGCATCACGCTCGCGCACGTGCTGCCCAACATCCTCTCGCTCCTCATCGTCCAGGCCACCATCCAGTTCGCCAACGCCATCCTGTGGGAGGCGGCGCTCTCCTATCTCGGCCTCGGCACGCAGCCGCCGCAGCCCTCCTGGGGCCGCATGCTGAACGACGCGCAAGCGCAGCTCTTCCAGGCGCCGTGGCTCGCCCTCTTCCCCGGCATCGCCATCGTGCTGGCGGTGCTCGGCCTCAACCTCTTGGGCGACGGGCTGCGCGACCTGCTCGACCCGCGCCTCGCCCGGAGCCGCTGAGATGGCGCTGCTCGAGGTCGAGGGTCTGACCTTGCGGCTCGCCACCGCGCGCGGGCCCGCGACCGCGCTGCGCGGCATCAGCTTCGCGCTGGAGCGCGGCGAGACGCTCGGGCTCATCGGCGAGAGCGGCTCCGGCAAGTCGCTGACCGCGCTGGCGCTGATGGGGCTGCTGCCGGAAGGCGCCGCGCTTTCCGGCCATATCCGCTTCGCCGGCACCGAGCTGGTCGGGCTCGGCGAGGCGGCGTTCTGCCGGCTGCGCGGCGACCGCATCGCCATGATCTTCCAGGAGCCGATGACCGCGCTCAACCCGGTGCAGCCGATCGGCCGCCAGGTGGCGGAGCCATTGCGGCTGCATCGCGGGCTCGGCGCGGCGGCGGCGCGCGCCGAGGCGGTGCGGCTCCTCGACCGGGTCGGCATTGCCGCCGCCCAGCGCCGCGTCGACAGCTACCCGCACGAGCTCTCCGGCGGCCAGCGCCAGCGGGTCACCATCGCCATGGCGCTCGCCTGCGGCCCCGACCTGCTCATCGCCGACGAGCCGACGACGGCGCTCGACGTCACCGTGCAGCGCCAGATCCTCGACCTCGTCGCCGACCTCGTCGCCGAGCGCGGCATGGCGCTGCTGCTCATCAGCCACGACCTCGCCGTCATCGCCGAGACCGTCGAGCGCATGCTGGTGATGTATGGCGGCAGCGTCGTCGAAAGCGGCCCGGCCGAGGCGGTGTTCGCGCGCATGGCGCATCCCTATACGCAAGGCCTCTTCGCCGCGCGGCCGCGGCTCGGCGCGACGCGCGGCACCAGGCTCTCGACCATCGCGGGAGCGGTGCCCGAGCTCGCCGACCTGCCGCCGGGCTGCCCCTTCGCCGGCCGCTGCGCGCTCAC
>JASHTP010000447.1 GCA_030040495.1 Alphaproteobacteria bacterium | reverse complement strand
AGGTGGTGCCGCTCGCCGTGCCGTTGCTGGTGCTGCCGTCATTCACCAGCCAGGAGATGGTGCGGCTGGTGTCGGCGCCGCCATTGGTGGGATCGCTCGCGGTCGAGCTGAAGGTGACGGACTCAAGCGCCGTCTGATAATTCGCCACGGATGCAGTGCCGGAGAGGGTCAGCGCGCCGGTCGAGGCGTTGAAGACGCCGCTGATGCCGTTCTGGTCGGTGAAATTGAGCTCGTCGCCGGATTGGAAGCCGCCGCTGATCGTCACCGTGGCGCCGGCGAGCGTGCTGCTGCCGGTGGTGCCGCTCTCGTTGCTGTCTTGGTCGCTCACCTGGAGCCCGCTGTCGAGCACCGTCGGCGAGCCGCCGGCGGTGTAGCTGACCGAGGGGGTGCCGAGGGTCAGCACCGGCGCGACATGCACCGTGTCGAGCGTGCTGCTGGCGGTGTTGCTGGCGCCGTTGCTGCTGCTGCCGTCGTTCGCCGTCCAATCGATGGTGCGGCTGGTTTGGCTGCCGCCATTGGTGGGGTCGCCGTTGGACGGGCTGAAGCTGTATTGGATCTCGTCCAGCACCATGTTGTACGTGTTGATCGAAGCGTTGCCGGTCAGGGTCAGCGTGCCGGTCCCGGAATCGTAGGCGACATTGAGGCCGTCGACGGTGCCGCTGGTCGCGCCGTTGACCGACAGCGTGTCGCCGCTGACGAAGCCGCTGGCGATCGACACCGTGGCGCTGGCGAGATTGCCGCCGCTGTCGGGATCGCTGACCGTCGCGGTGCTGTCGAGCGTCACCGGGCCGCCGCCGCCGTCGAAGGTGACGGTGCCGCTCGCGGTCACCGTTGGCGCCACATGCACCACGTCGAGCGTGCTGGTCTTGAGCGTGGAGCTGAGCGCGCCGTCGTTCACCACCCAGTCGATGGTGCGGCTGGTGTCGCCGCCGCCACTGGTGGGATCGGCGTTGCTCGGGCTGAAGCTGTATTGGACCTCGTCCAGAACCGTCTTGTACTCGGCGACCGAGGCGCTCCCGGTGAGCGTCAGCACGCCGGTCCCGGCATCGTAGCTCGCCGAAATGCCGGTGCCGCTGATGAGCCCGCTGGTCTGGCCGTCGACCGAGAGCGTGTCGCCGCTGACGAAGCCCGCGCTGGCGATCGACACCGTGGCGCTGGCCAGGGTCGAGCTCGAGGCGTCGGTCACGTTCAGCCCGGGATCGAGCGTCACGGCGCTGCCGCCGCCGTCGAAGGTCGCCGTCGCGCCGGCGGTGACCACCGGCGGGGCGTGGACGTCGATGGTGCTGTTGGCGATCTGGCTCGAGACGACGCCGTCGCTCACCTGCCAGTCGAGCGTGCGGGTCGCGGTGTCCGTGCTCGTCGTCGCGAAGCTCACCGCGTCCAGCGCCAGCGCATAGTCCGCGGTGGTGGCGTTGCCGGTGAAGGTCAGGGTGGCGCTGTTGTTGCCGCCGATGGTGAGCTGGTCGTGGTCGCTGAAGGTGAGGGTGGTGCCGCTGACGGTGAAGTTGCTGTCGCCGGCGATCGACAGCGTGTCGCCGCTCTGCGCGTTGCCGGCGACCGTGACCGTGGCGCTGTGGAGGAGCTGGCCGTCGGCATCCGTCACGGCAAGGCCGCTGTCGGCGGTCACGCCGCCCTCGCCGCTGTCGACGGTCGCCGTGGCGCCCGCGGTGACCACCGGCGTGGTCAGCAGGACGAGCTGCGACGTATTGGTGTCGTAGGCCGCGTCTCCGTTGGTGGTGGAAGCCGCCGGCAGCACGCTGCCGATGTTGAAGACGTCGGTGAGCGACGAGCCGCCGTTGAGGCTGCCTTCGAAGACGGCAGCCTGGACCCCCGCGCCGTCAACGCTGCTCGTGTACTGGTCATAGCCGGTCGAGTAGAAGATCCCGGCCTGCGGATCGATGACGATGTCGGTCGGCGTGTCGGCGCCGGACCCGCTATAGAGCGTGGTGACCGAGCCGAGCGTGGCGCTCGCCGTGCTTCCCGAACCGGAAACCGTGTAGGAGACTTTGTCGATCGAGTTGTCGGTGCTGGTGTCGTCGCTGAAATCGGCGGTGGTGAAATAGAGCGTCTTGGTGGCGGTGTCGATGTCCAGGCCTTGGAGCTGCAACGGCTCGCTGCTGTCCAGCACGCTCACCGCGCCGGTGGAGAGATTGGCCACGTCGATGTTGTTGACCGCGGCAAAGCCGTCGCCGGCGGGGATCGAGTCGATGAAGAAGAGCAGGTTGTCGGCGGTGTCGAGCGCCACGTAGGTCGGGTTGGTGTAGAGCGGGCTGGTGGAGCTGGCGTCCTCTGCGGTGACCCGCGTGGCGGAGCCGCCCGAGACGCTGATCTTGTAGATGCCGGTATCGGCGGTGTCGACGTTGCCGGTCGCCGCGACCTCGGCGTCCTGCGCGAAATAGAGCTCGCCCGTCTGGGCGTCGAGCGCGAGCCCGCCCAAGGTGCCGACATTGCCGCTTGTGGTGTCTGTTGAGAAGGCATTCGGGAACGGAGCCGTGTAGAGCGTGGTCAATCCGCCGCCGCTGAGGCTGCCCTCTTCGATCGTGACTGCGTTGGTGAGCGGATTGTTGCTGGTGAAGAAATATTCGCCCAGCGCCGCATCCACCACGACGCCGGAGGTCTCGAGCAGCGAGGTGTTGGTGCCCTGGACGTTCAAGGCGCTGCTGTCGCTGATGACGGTGCTGTCGGTGTCCAGGGTGGTGCCGTTGACGCCCAATTGCTCGATCAGGTTTCCCGAGTCGAGCGTGCCGAAGTCTTCTTCGTTGTAGCTGTCGAAGAAGATCTGATTGGTCGTGATCGTCAGCAGGTCGGGATAGGCGGCGAGCGCCGCCGCGGTGAAGGGCGTGCTGGCGGTGATCGGGCCGGTATCGACGTCGAGCGTCCAGGTGCCGCCCACCGCGGCGGCGCCGACGAGCTGCGAGGAAGCGGCGATGCTGGCGCCGCCGGTCTCGGCGGAGAGCTCGGTCAGCAGCGGATCGTTGCCGCTCTGCGCCACGTCGCAGCCATAGAGCAGGATGTCGCCGCCGGGCTTCAGCGCAGCGCCGATCTCGGCGAGTTGCGCGCTATAGCTCGGGGCGTCGGCCGCGGTGAGCAGGGCGTTGCCGAGCTCGAGCTCGTCGTTGCTGCCGTGCGCGACGATGGAGATGGCGTCGAGATTCTGGAAATCGTGCTGTTGCAGATAGTCGGCGATCTGCTGCACGCCGTCGCTGTTGGGGTTGAGAATCACCACCTTGACGCCGGGCTGCACGCCTTGGGCGAGGATCTGGTAGTCGGGGACGGCGCTGTCGATGAAGACGATCTGCGTCACCGGCGCGTGGCCGCCATGGGCCGCGGTGCCGCTCCACCCCGTCGTCGGCGGGGCGAAGGCGGCATCGCCGGAATGCCCGCCGCCGCCGCTCGCGTCCGCCGCCTGGTCGTGATTGTGGGGGTGGGGGTGAGCGACGGCGGCGGCGACCGCGGCGCCGGCGGCGCCGTCATACATGAGGCGCGGCTCCAGCGCCATCAGCCCGGGCGCGCGGCGCCGCCTCAGCTTCGCCGCGCCGTGCCGCGCCTGCGTGTCCTTCGGTTTGCCGCTCCCCTCTGGCATCCGCGCGCCGCCTGTTTCATGGTGGCTGTCGATGATTGCGGCCGGTTTCCAGGCCGATAGGCACGTTTCGAGGAGGCTTGTCGAGTCCGCCAATCCCCGTCGCGCGAACGACTCTTCGGTGAATGGCGCGCAACCGGCATGGTTGATTCGGCGCGGTGCCCGGTCAAGCGATTTCTACCATTTGTTAACGCTTTGCGGCGGTCTTTGCCGGTCCTGTCACGCTTGTCGAAAAAGCCGAAGCAACCTAGGATTTCGTGACTGCGTCGAAAGCGCGAAGACCGGCCGCCCGGCGCGAAGCGAGGGCTTACCTCGCTCGAAAGGGTAATGCCGCGCGCAACAGCGCATCGCGTCGACGCGCCGCCTGCCGCGGGGAGGGGATCGATGGCGCAGCCCTATATCGGACAGATCGTTCCGGTCGCTTTCCCGTTCGCCCCGCGCGGCTGGCTGATGTGCGACGTCAGCCTGCAGCCGATCGCGCAATACACCAGTCTCTTCAATCTCATCGGCACCACCTATGGCGGCGACGGAATGAGCCAGTTTGCGCTTCCCGATCTGCGCGGCCGGACCGCCATCAGCTTCGGCCGGCCGTCGAACCCCCGGCTCTCCAGCTACACGCTCGGCCAGTCTTTCGGCGTCGAGCAGGTGGCGCTCGCCGCCGCCAACGCGCCGCCGCACAGCCACGCGCTGAGCTATGCCGGGGACCAGGGCACGCTCACCGCGCCGGCGGCGGGCGCGGCTCTCGGCGCCGCCGCGACCCTGGTGGTCAATGTCTACCGGCCCGGCGCTTTCGCGCCCACCGTCGGCTTGGCCCCCGCCACGATCAGCACCACGCCCGGCGGGGCGCCGCACGAGAACCGGCAGCCCTTCCAGGTGATCAACTACATCATCGCCTGGGACGGGGTTTATCCGTCGCGCTAGCAGGAGGAGAGCCCCCCTTGTCCGAAGCCTTCGTCGGCCAGATCGCGCTGTTCGGCTTCAGCTTCGCCCCGCTCAACTGGGCAATCTGCAACGGCCAGCTGCTGCCCAAGAGCCAGTATCAGAACCTCTTCAACCAGATCGGCAACGCCTTCGGCGGCGATGGCAAGAGCAATTTCGCGCTCCCCAACCTCCAGGGCGCCGCCGCGGTCGGCCAGGGCACGCCGCCGACCAAGACCGTCTACGCTCTCGGCAAGACCGGCGGCGTCGTTGCGGTGGCGCTGACCCCGGCCACCGACGCGCCGCACACCCACCCCTTCCAGTGCGCGACCGACGAGGGCCAGGTCAACACGCCGGCGGGCAATTTGCTGGCGGTGCCGATTGCCGGCACCGGGCGCGAGGCGAACCACGGCTTCATCTACAATCTCCCGCTCGCGGGCCAGCCGGACGTCACGCTGCGCGCCGGCTCGATCGCGCCGCTGCAAGGCAAGTCCATGCCCCACAACAACCTGCAGCCTTACCTCGTGCTCAATTACTGCATCTGCACAAGCGGCGTCACCCCGGTCCGCGGCTAGGAGGCGAGGCGCGCATCATGGCCAGCCCTTTTATCGGACAGATCGAGGCCTTCGCCTTCGACTTCGCGCCGCGCAACTGGCTGCCCTGCGCCGGCCAGCTTTTGCCGGTCCGGCAGTACCAGGCGCTGGCGGCGCTGCTCGGCAAGACCTATGGCGGAGACGGGGTCAACAATTTCGGCGTGCCGGACCTGCGCGCCCGCGTCGCGCTCGGCGGCACGCCGCAAGCCGCCTACGCCCCGGGTCAGATCGGCGGCGAGGAAAGCCACCAGATCACCTTCCTCGAGGTCCCGCAGCACACCCATAATCTGATGGCCGCATCGACCGGGAGCCCCGCCAGCATCACCGGCACGCCGGGGCCGACGGTGCTGCTGTCGCAGACCGGGGGCCTCGACCGCAGCCAGC
>JASHTP010000003.1 GCA_030040495.1 Alphaproteobacteria bacterium | reverse complement strand
AGATGCCGACGGAGAGATCGGGCGTCGTCGCCAGGAACGCAAAGTCGCCGTTCCAGAAATTCATCAGCGAGCCGGTATAGCCGACGGTCCCGCCATCGAGCGATCCGTAGAAGCGCTGAATGGTGAAGGTGCCGGCCTCGGTGCCGTCGTCGCTGGCTTTCTGCCATTGCGCCTGGAGGTCGGTCGCGAGCTGGCCGAGCGGGGTCTGGCGCCTAGTGTCGAGGATCGCCAGCGCCGTCGCCGTGTCGATGCTGCGGGCGAAGGACGGCGTCCCGTTGGCGGTGATCGCCGTGGGCACGCCGCTGGTCTCGGTCGAGAGATCGTTCTGATAGACGTTCTCGATCTCGCCGGTCAGCCGCGCGCAGGCGCCGGCGAGGTCGAAGCGGAAGCCCTTGGCGGCGTCGCCGAAGGAGACGCCGGAGCAAGAAGCCGGCGCGTCGGCGGCATCGGCCTCGGCTGCCGCCGAAAGGAAGAACGGCGCGGCGAGGCCCACGATCAAAAAGAGCCAATCGGAGCATCGACCCATCGGGCGCGGGCAACCCCTGCGGGCAAAGGAGCAAATGAGTTTCGCCGACAAGCTCCTAGCGGTGGTGCTCGATGATCACCGGTTCCGCCGGGTGGTCGGAAGCGGCTGCCGGCGGCGAGGTCGACCTTGCCGCCGCGACGTTCTGCGCGTGCTGGACTGCCGGGATGATCACGTCGTCGACCGGCACGCCGATGCTGGCGAGCTCTATCAGCAGCAGCGCCAAATCGTCGCGATCGGCCTTGTCGGCGTGCTTTGCCTGCCAATAGTCGATCGTCCTGCGAACCTGCGCTTCAAGCTGCGCTTTCTGCTGCGGCGTCGATGCCGACGACAGCTTAATCGTGAAGGTTCTGTCGACGACGATGATAATGTCCTCGGCCGCGGTCTTCACATCCTCCGGAGAAAGCTTCTGGACCTCGGACCTGATCTGCTCCTGCTGGACGGAAGGGATGATCACGGTGTCGACCGGCACGCCGATGGCGGCGAGCTTGATCAGCAGCTCGACCAGGCCGTCGCGATCGGTCCTGGCGTGGATGGTCGTCCACTCCTTGAAGGTTCGGTGCAGCCGCAGCTCCAGCTGCATTTTCTCCTGCGGCGTCGTTGCCGTCGACGCCTCGATCTGGATGGCCCGGTCGATGCCGATGACGATCGCCTCGGCCGCCTGCGTCAGGTCGCCCGGGGCAAGCTTGTGGACCGCGGTTTTGATCCGGGCCCGTTGTTCGTCGCTCACCAATGTCGCCGGCGGCGCGCCCGACTTTATCGCCGCGACCTCCTGCTGGACCGCCGGGACGATCACGGTGTCGACCGGCACGCCGATGGCGGCGAGCTTGATCAGCAACGCCTCCAGGTCGCGGCTATCGACCTTGCCGGCGTGGTCTTTCTCCCACACCTTGACCGCCCGGTGAACCGCTGCGGCAAGCGCCTCTTTCTGCTGCTTCGTTTCCCCCGTCGGAGTGCCGTAGACGGTTTCCCCGGTCGCAACGGCATCGACGATCTGCACGACGACTGTAATCAGATCCGCAGCCGCCTGCTTCACTTCCTCCGGGGTAAGGGTCGCCAGCGTGGATTCGATCTCGGCCTTCTGCTCCTCGCTCAACACCGTCGGCCGCGACGCGTTCGACCGTGCCGCCGCGGACGCTTGCGCGCGCTGGACCGCCGGGAGGATCACCTCGTCCACCGGCACGCCAATGCTCGCGAGCTTGATCAGCAGCGCCTGCAGATCGTCGCGATCGGCCTTTTCGGCGTGCTGCTTCCGCCACACTCTGAACACCCGGTGAATTTCCGCGGCAAGCCGGTCTTTCTGCTGCTGCGGCGTTCCCTTCATGTCGAAAGCGTCGAGGAGCTGCACGACGGCGTTGGCGATATCCACGGCCGCCTGCTTCACCGACCCCGGGGCAATATTTTCAATCGCGGATTTGATCTTGGCCCGCTGCTCCTCGGTCACGGCACTCGTCGCTTGATGGTCGGCCTGGGCAAGCTGAAGCGCGGCAGGCGCGAGAGGGCGCTGGAGCCGGCCGCTCCCGCCCGCCGTCAGGGCGGCGCCGGAGGATGCGATCGAGGCGGCCATGGCCGCTCCGAGCGCCGCTGCCATGATGGTCAGGCGGCGTGAATGCTTCATCGATGCCCCTCCTTTCGATGTCGCCGCCGATCGGCGCCAATCGAGCGTCCCCAGATTATTCACTCAGGGGTTGTTTGAAAACAGCGCGCGCCGCAGCGCGCCGCCCGACGCTGCCGCCGCGCTGATCGCGCTGCCCAAGAATGCGTCACGCCGGCGCCCGGCGACGTGCGGAGCCGGGCTTTGCTGCGTCGCAGCAAATTGGCCTCGATCTTGCTTGAGCAGGGGCGCCGGCGTCGCGGCGGGCGGGAGAGCGCGCATGAGGTCGAGCCGTTGGGGTCACGTGCTGAAGCAAGGTCTTGGCATCGTTGCGGGGGTAGTGCTCTCCGCGCTCATCGCGGCGCCGGCGGCGGCGCATTTCGGCCCCTGGCAGGGCGGCGGCTGGCGCGACGGCTTTGCCCTGCCGTTTGCCGGCGTCGACCATGTGCTGGCGATGAGCGCGCTGGGGCTGTGGTCGGCGCTCATCGGCCGGCGCGCGCTGTGGCTGCTGCCGGGCGCCTGCGTCGCGGCGATGGCACTGGGCGCCGGGCTCGCCGTCT
>JASHTP010000446.1 GCA_030040495.1 Alphaproteobacteria bacterium | reverse complement strand
GCTCGTCTGCCCGCGCCCGTCGCGCCGCTCGCGGCCGCGGCCGCCGCGACCGCGATGGCGGTGCTCGCCGTCGCCTTCTTCCGTGGACAGTTCGGCGCCGCCGATGCCCTCGACCGACACCGTCGGGATTTCCTTGCCGAGCAGCTTGGTGATGGCGGCGACGAAGCGGCCATCCTCGGGCGTCGCCAGGGTGAAGGCGCGGCCTTCGCGCCCGGCGCGGCCGGTGCGGCCGATGCGATGGATATAGTCCTCGGCATGGATCGGCACGTCGAAATTGAAGACGTGCGACATGCCCTGGATGTCGAGGCCGCGCGCGGCGACGTCGCTGGCGACCAGCAGGCGGATCTCGCCCTCCTTGAAGCGCTCGAGCGTCTCGGTGCGCTTCGATTGCGGCATGTCGCCATGCAGCGCCGCGGCGTTGAAGCCGGACTTCACCAGCGAGCGGTTGAGGATGTCGACGTCGCGCTTGCGGTTGCAGAAGATGATGGCGTTCTTGACGTCCTCGCTGCGGATGAGGCGGCGGAGCGCCTCGCGCTTGTCGGTGGGCTGGACGGTGACCAGGTGCTGCGCCACCAAGGCCGCCGGCGAGGCCGGCGGCGCCACCGAGATCTCCTTGGGGTTCATCAGGAAGGCGTCGGCGAGGCGCCTTATCTCGGGCGGCATGGTGGCGGAGAAGAACAGCGTCTGGCGGATGCGCGGCAGCAATCCGACGATGCGCTCGACGTCGGGGATGAAGCCCATGTCGAGCATGCGGTCGGCCTCGTCGATCACCAGGATCTTGACGTCCGAGAGCAGGATCTTGCCGCGCTCGAAGAGGTCGATGAGGCGGCCGGGGGTGGCGATCAGAACGTCGACGCCGCGGTCGAGCTTGCGCTCCTGGTCGGAGAAGCTCTCGCCACCAATGAGCAGCGCCATGCTGAGCTTGTGGTGCTTGCCGTAGGTCTCGAAGGCGTTCGAGACCTGGGCGGCGAGCTCGCGCGTCGGCTCCAGGATGAGCGAGCGCGGCATGCGCGCCCGCGCCCGGCCGGCGGCGAGGATGTCGATCATGGGAAGGGTGAAACCGGCGGTCTTGCCCGTGCCTGTCTGGGCGCATCCGAGCACGTCGCGCCCGGTCAGCACATGGGGGATGGCCTGTTCCTGGATCGGGGTGGGAGCGGTGTAGCCGGCATCGGCCACCGCTTGGAGGACCTCTTGAGAGAGGCCTAGGTCGGCAAAACTCATGTAGTTGGTTACTTCGCTCTTTCTACGTGTCCGACTTTCGGGGTCGCCCTTTAATTGGGGCTGCGCGCGGGAAAGTCAAATTATTTCGCGGCGGCGGCCGGCATGGCCGCTTTGCTTGGCGAGGGCGGCGCGGCCGGATAGTCTCACGCGAATGGTTAACGAAGCGGCAAGAGCGGCTCCCAAGGGGGGCCAAATTCCCGTCGTCCTGCTGCCGGGCCTGCTCTGCGACCGGGCGCTCTGGGCGCCGCAGCTGGCGGCGCTCGCCGATCTCGCCGAAGCGCGCGTCGCCGATCTCACCCGAGACGAGTCGTTGCCGGCGATGGCGGCGCGCGTGCTGGCCGAAGCGCCGCAGCGCTTCGCGCTGGCCGGCCTGTCGATGGGCGGCTATCTCGCCCAGGAGATCATGCGGCAAGCGCCGGAGCGGGTGACGCGGCTGGCGCTCCTCGACACTTCGGCTCGCGCCGACACGCCGGAGCGGCTGGCACAGCGCCGCGGCCTGATCGAGCTCGCGCAGAAGGGCGAGTTCAGGGGCATCACGCCGCGGCTGCTGCCGCAGTGGCTCCATCCCGATCATCTCGGCGACCCCGCTTTGATCGGCGCCGTCATGGAAATGACGCAGCGCGTCGGCCGCGACGCTTATCTGCGCCAGATGAGGGCGATCATGGCGCGGCCGGACGGGCGTCCCGACCTGCCGCGCATCCGGGTGCCGACGCTGGTGCTGTGCGGGCGCGAGGACCAGTCGACGCCGCTCGCGCTTCACGAGGAGATCGCCGCGCTCGTTCCCGGCGCGAGCCTCGTGGTCGTCGAGCACTGCGGCCATCTGTCGACGCTGGAGCAGTCCGACGCGGTCAGCCGGGCGCTGCGGCACTGGCTCGCCGACGCGCGCTAGACCGGCCGCCGGCCGCGACGGCGGGCGCCGCTTCGGCCTCGGCGGAAGGCGCCGGCCGGGCTTCGGGCGACGGCTGCACGCCGGGGGGAGGCAGCGGCAGCGGCGGCAGCGTCGTCACCGCCTGCTGCGCCACCCGATGCACCAGGCAGCCGATCGCGGCCGGCCTCTCCTGACGGAGCCAGGGCGCTTCCTCGAGCGCATTTTTCATGTCGGCATAACCGGCCGCGCGGCGCTCGCGGATCGAGGAGCGGGAGAATTCGGCGTCGCTGTTGGGAATCTGGTCCGCCGTCGGGTGATAGACGATGTGGACGATGTCGAGGGAGGCCGCCGCGCCGAGCGCCTCGGCGCCGGCGCGCTCGAGCAGCCCCATGGCGTGACGCAGATTGACCTTGGCGGCGACCGCGTCGATATGGGCCGCCGTCCGGCTCGCATACTGGATCTGCTTCTCGCGCCACAGCACGTCGTTCATGGTCCGCGGCGCCGGGCCGCCGGCGCTCCAGAGATCGATCATGAAGACGATGGTGTGGCCAAGCGGCTGATCTCTCAGCACCGCTTCGAGCGGCGTGTTGGAGACGCAGCCGCCGTCCCAATAGAGCCGGTCGCCGACCAGCGTGGGCGGGAAGCCGGGGGGCAGCGAGCCGCTCGCCATGACATGCTCGGGCGCGAGCTCGTGCCGGGTATTGTCGAAGAACTCGAGAGCGCCGGTGAGCGCGTCGGTGGCGCCGAGGCTGAGCCGCGTCTCGCGGGCGTTGATCCGGCCGAAATCGGCGAAGCGCCGCAAGGTGAAGCGCAACGGGCTGGTGTCGTAGAAGCTCAGCGCCTGCGGCCCGGGCGGGGCGAAGAACGGATTGACCGGCCGCGGCACGAAGAAATTGGGCTGGCCGAACAGCAGCGCCGAGGCGTTGCTGCCGGTGTTGTAAAGCGTCGCCAGCGTCTTGCCGCTGAGCGGCCCGAACAGGGACGGCCAGGAGATGTACTCCCAGAGCGCGTCGAGGCGCGCCAGCCGGTCGGCGGGCGGATTGCCGGCGATGATCGCCGCGTTGATCGCGCCGATCGAGATGCCGCACACCCAGTCGGGCTGGAGATCGCGCTCGGCAAGCGCCTGATAGGCGCCGATATGATAGGCGCCGAGCGCGCCGCCGCCCTGCAGCACCAGGACGTAAGTGGGTTTGTCGTCGGCTTTCCGGATGTCGCTGTTCATCGCAGGCCTCGCTGATGGGAGCACAGGATGGCGGGCGGGCGCGGCGGGTGCCGCAGGCCGGACGCCGTTGAGGTGCGAGCTTCTTGCCCAGGGAACGAACGAAGACTAGCACACCGGCGTGACCGCGCGGTGACGCGGCAGCGCGGCTTTCGGTCGCGCCGGCCGGGCTAGCCTTCCGGCAGGCTCTCAGCCGGCGACGCCGCCGGCCCGGCGGAAGGCGCGATCCGGACATGGTAGCCAAGCGGGAGCAGCCGCAGGCCGAAGCGGTCCTCGACTGTGCCCCAGAGGCCGCGCGGCAGGAACAGGGCGAAGA
>JASHTP010000445.1 GCA_030040495.1 Alphaproteobacteria bacterium | reverse complement strand
TTCCTCCATGATCGGTGCAGGCTGGAGAATTGACGCTGCGGGCCCGGCGGCGCACCAGGAGCGGCGATGGCTGAACGTGTCGCCAGCGTCAGAGCCAGCGTGGGCTTCGTCTCGGAGACCGGGCCGCGCAAGGCCAACGATGATTTCGCCGGCGCCGTCTTCGGCGCGGAACTGCCGGAGCCGCGCCCGGAGGTGGTGGCGGCGATCGCCGACGGCATCGGCGGCGCCAAGGGCGGCCGCGTCGCCGCCGAGATGGCGGTGCGCGGCTTCCTCGACGGCTTCTGCGACCTGCCCGAGACCATGGAAGTGCGGCGCGCGGCGGCCAAGGTGCTGGACGCGCTCAATGGCTGGATCCATTCCCAGGGTCACCGCGACCCCGAGCTGGCGGGCATGGGCTGCACCTTCACCGCGCTGGTGCTGCGCGGCCGCCTGGCGCACGTGCTGCATGTCGGCGACACGCGCGTCTACCGGCTGCGGCGCGACCGCCTGGCCTGCCTCACCGTCGACCATGTGCGCGAGCAGGGCACCGGCCGGTCGCACCTGCTCACCCGCGCGCTCGGCGTCGAGACCGAGGTGCGCCTCGACTACGCCGCCCAGCCGGTGGCGCTGCACGACCGCTTCCTGCTGTGCAGCGACGGCGTGCACGGCTTCCTGAGCGACGAGAGCATCGCCGACCTCCTGCGCGAGCGCTCGGCGCCCACCGACACCGCCCGCGCGCTGGTCAGGGCCGCGCTCCAATCCGGCGGCACCGACAATTGCACCGCCCTGGTGCTCGACGTGGTCGGGCTGCCGGCGGCGGACTCGGCCGATATCGGTCTCGCCATCAGGGAGTTGCCGCTGATCCCGGCGCCGCCCGCCGGCGAGACCGTCGACGGCTTCGTGCTCAAGGCCTTGGTGTCCGACGGACGCTACAGCCGGCTCTACGGCGCGCTGGACGAGATCGAAGGCGGCGAGGTGGCGCTGAAGTTCCCCAAGCCCCAGATGGCCGCCGTGGCCACGCATCGCGCGGCCTTCGTCCGCGAGGCGTGGGTCGGCGCGCGCGTCAACAGCCCCTGGGTCGGCCACATCATCGAGCTGCCGCCGGGGCGGCAGACCTGCCTCTACACGGTCATGCCGCTCTATCAGGGCGAGCTGCTGGAGGCGCGGCTGGCGCGCGCCCCGGCGCTCGGCCTCGAGGAAGGACGGAACATCGCGATCAAGCTGGCGCGGGCGGCGGCGGCGCTGCACCGCGCCGGCATCATCCATCGCGACATCAAGCCCGACAATGTGATCCTAGAAAGCGAGGGATCGCTGAAGCTGATCGATCTGGGCGTGGTGCGCGTGCCCGGGCTCGAGGATTTCCCGCCCGAGGACATTCCCGGCACCCGCGCCTACATGGCGCCGGAAATGTTCGCCGGCGAGGCCGGCAACGAGGCCACCGACATCTACGCGCTGGGCGTCACGCTCTTCCGCGCCTTCACCGGCGAGTTCCCCTACGCCAATGCCGACGCCACCAGCCCGCCGCGCCGGGAGCGGCCGAAAGAGCTCGCCGCGCTGCGCCCGGATCTCCCGGCATGGCTGCAGGCGGCGCTGGCGCGCGCGATCGCGGTCGACCCCGCCGACCGCTTTCGCGACATGACGGAATTCGCGGTGGAGATGGAGGCGGGACCGGTGCGCGCCCCGCCGGCGCCGCGCCGGCCGCTGACGCTCTATGAGCGCGCGCCGCTGCGATTCTGGCAGGCCATCGCCGCGCTGCTGGCGCTCGCGCTCCTCTGGTCGCTGCTGCGGCGGTAGCGGGATTTCCGCGGCTGCGACAGGGCAACGCCGCACCGGCGTCCGCGGCGGGCCCGATCGCGCGCGCGCGCCGACGCCGTTGACCGGGGTGCCGGCCCGCGATAACATGTATAAAAAATACATGTTATACGGGGAGCCGCCATGATCCAAGACGTCGTCTGGGCCGTTTCGATCGTTCTCATGGGATCGCTCGCGGCGGTCTTCGCCTGGGTCGCGGCCGGCGCCAATGTCGCGCTCGCCGACTACGGGCCGGTCGTCGCTTCGGCCTACCGCTTGCGGACCTGGCTCTTCGTCCTGGCCGTCATCGTGCTGATCGCCGCCAACTACAAGTCGCTCGGCGAGCTTCCCTACGTGTCGCGCCTGACGCCGCCGCCGGCCGGAGGGGTGGAACGCGTCGACGCCACCGGCGAGCAATGGTCGTGGACGATCAAGCCGAGCAGCTTCGCCGTCGGCGAGACCGCGGAGTTTCACGTCACGAGCAAGGACGTGAACCACGGCTTCGCGCTTTACGACCCCGGCATGCGCATCGTCGCCCAGACGCAGGCGATGCCCGGCTACGTCAACGTCCTCAGATACACCTTCACCGAGCCCGGCATCTATCAGGTGCTCTGCCTCGAATATTGCGGGCTCATGCACCACGAGATGAAAGCGCAAATCAACGTCGCCGCGCATTGATCGGCGCCGCCAGGAGGGGAGGACGCCATGACCGTTCAAGCCATTGGAAGCCGGAGCGAGGTCGGCGCCCGCGCCGCCGTGCTCGCCTATCTCGCCGTCACCGGCATCGTTCTGCTGCTGATGATGGTGTTCGGGTTGACCATGCGCATGACCCAGGCGCAATGGATCGACGTCCAGCCCGATCTGTTCTACGTGATCATGACCATGCACGGCGCGGGCATGGTGGGGATCGCCGGCCTCGGCGGCGCGGCGGTGATGTGGCATTACGTGCGCCGTCACGTGCCGGTCAGCACCGGGGTCTTCCTTGCCAACCTGGTGTTCTTCCTCCTCGGCGCGGTGCTGATCCTCGGCTCCGGCTTCATCGGCGGGTTCGCCGCGGCCTGGACCTTCCTGTTCCCGCTTCCGGCGCATTCGGGCGGGCTCTGGTCGATCAATGCCGCCGCTTCCTACCTGATCGGGCTCATCGTCATCGGCGTCGGCTTCCTGCTGCTTCACCTCGACATCGCCCGCGGCATCCTGTCGGTCTATGGCGGGCTCGGCAACGCGCTGGGCGCCAGGCAGGCGTTCGGCCTCGCGCCCGAGAAGGAAGGGCCGCCGCCCGCGGTCGCGGCTTCGACCATGGTGTGCATCGTCAACATCCTCGGCATCCTCCTGGGCGCCGCGGTTCTGGTGCTGTCCCTGGTCAATCTCTACGTGCCGAGCTTCGCGTTCAACGCCCTGGTGGCGAAGAACATGATCTATTTCTTCGGGCACGTCTTCATCAACGCCACGATCTACATGGCGGTGATCGCGGTCTACGAGATCCTGCCCGTCTACACCCATCGGCCATGGAAGACGAACCGCGCCTTCTATCTCGCCTGGGTGGCTTCGACGGTGATGGTGCTGATCGTCTATCCGCATCATCTGCTCATGGATTTCGCCATGCCGACCTGGGCGCTCGTCCTCGGGCAGGTCATCTCCTGGCTGAGCGGCTTGCCGGTGCTGCTGGTGACGGCGTTCGGCGCGCTCACCAACGTCTATCGCTCCGGGCTCAAATGGAACGCCGCCGCCGGGCTCGTGTTCATTGGGGTCGCGGGCTGGGCGATCGGCGTCATCCCGGCCATCGCCGACGGCACGATCGCGATCAACAGCGTCATGCACAACACCCAATGGGTCCCGGGCCACTTCCATACCTATCTGCTGCTGGGGATGATGGCGATGATGCTCGGGTTCATGACCGAGATCGGCGGCGCCCGATCCTCCTACGGCTTCGCATCAACGGCGGTCTGGCTCTACCTGGTCGGGGGCACCGTGTTCGTTCTCGCCTTCCTGTCCGCCGGCAGCGACAGCGTGCCGCGCCGCTACGCGGTGCACCTCCCGACCTGGCTCCCCTATGACCGGATCGGCTCGCTCGGCGCCAGCCTCGTGGTGGCCGGCACCTCGATCCTGGTGGTGCTGTTCCTCGGCGGGGTGCGGCGGGCGGCGCGGGAGGGGGACGCCGCGCGATGACGCGGGGCTTCGCTCCCCTGCTCGGCATCGTGCTCCTGATGGGGATCGGAGCGCTTGCCTGGGGGACCGAAGGGTTTCGCATCGTCACCAGCGAGGGCGCGAGGCGGCTTGCCATCGAGCGCCGCGCGCCCGCGGTGCCGGATGTCCCTCTCGTCGACCAGGACGGCAATCCCTTCTCGCTGCGCGACTATCGCGGGAGGACCGTGCTGGTCGAATTCATCTACACGCGCTGTCCCTCGCTCTGCGGCGCGCTCGGCGACGATTTCCGTCGCTTGCTGACCTTGGCGCGAAGCGCGCCGTCCCAGAGCAAGGTCGACTTCCTCAGCATCAGCTTCGACCGGAAGTACGACGATCCGGAAGCGCTGCGGCTTTATGGCGAGCGCTACGGCGCGACGCCGCCGCGCTGGCGCGTCGCCGTCCCGGCCGACGGAAGCGGCCTCGCCGCCTTGCTGCGCACCTTCGGCGTCGTGGCCATCCCCGACGGGATGGGCGGGTTCGTGCACAATGGTGCGATCTATCTGGTGGACGCTCGCGGCCGCCTCGCCCGCATCCTCGATCCCGGGTCGCCGCCGCGCCTCGTCCGGGAAGCGCTGCGCGAGCTGGGACCATGAAGGCCCGGCTCGTCGGCGCGGCGGCGGCATGGGCGGCGCTGTGGTGGCCGCCGCTGCGCGTCGCGCTCGAGCGCGACATGGCGACGCACATGACCCTGCAGCTGCCGCTGCTCGCGGCCGTCGGCTTTGCGCTCGCAACGGCGCTTCGTCCGCTGGAGCCGCGGCCGCTCGCCGAGGCCGATTGGCTCGGCATACCGGGCCTTCTGTCGGTGGTGTTCGCCACCTCGTTCTGGATGCTGCCGCGGATGCTCGACGGCGCTCTGGCCGACCCCCGGCTCGACCTGGCGAAGTTCCTCAGCCTGCCGCTGCTCGCCGGGCTGCCGCTGGGCTTGAGCTGGGGCCGAATGCCGCCGCTGGGGCGAGCCTTCATCTGGGCCAACTTCATTCCCAAGCTCGGCGCCATCGGCGGCCTCTATCTCGCGGCGCCGACGCGGCTGTGCGCCTACTACCGGCTCGATCAGCAGGCCGCTGCCGGCCGGGCGCTGATCACCGTCGCGGCGGGACTCGGAATGCTGTGGTTCCTGGCCGCGTTCATCGGCTGGCCGCCTCGCCGGCAGACCGGGGAGTCCGGGCCGCCGCTCGGAGCCGCACCGGCGACAGGCCTCACGGCGACTCCGCCGCCTTATGCAGGTAGCCGATGACGTCGGCGCGATCCTGCTTGTCGGGAACGTTGAAGGGCATCTTGGCGCCGGCGATGAAGTCCTGAGGCTTCGTCAGCCATTTGTCGAGCTTGTCGTCGTCCCATTTGAAATTGGCGTTCGCCAGTCCGGTCGAGTACCGGTAGCCGGGCGCCTTGCCGGCCTCACGGTCGAAGAGGCCGTGCAGATTGGGGCCGATCCGGTTGGGACCGCCGGCCTCGATCGTGTGGCAGAGCGAGCAGCGCTTGAAGACGGCTTCCCCTCTGGCCGCATCTCCGCCCGCCCGCGCCGGCGACCCGGCGAGAACGAGCGCGGCAAGGCCGGCAAGTGCGACGCGACGAAGTCCCATGAGCGCCTCCCCTCCCTGCGACCGATAACATGTATTTTAAATACATCTAATCGCCGGGCCGCGCGGCGTGCAAGCGCCAGATTGACGCGGCCTTGCCGTCCGCCCGAAGAGGCCGCATAACCTGCGTCATGATCGCGCCGTCGCGGCGAAGATCCCGCCTGGAGCCCGCCGATGCGCCTGACGCTTCACACCGATTTCGCCTTGCGCGTCCTGATCCAGGTCGGGCTCAACGACCCCCGCCTGACGACGATCAACGACATCGCAAAGAGCTTCGGCATCTCCAAGAACCACCTGATGAAGGTGGTGAACGATCTCGGCCAGAAGGGCTATCTCGACACGGTGCGGGGCCGCAACGGCGGCATCCGGCTCATGCGCAAGGCGCGCGACATCAACATCGGGAAAGTCGTGCGCGACACCGAGGACACGCTCGAGGTGCTCGGCTGTCTCGGCCGCAAGGGCTATTGCCGCATCGAGAAGGCCTGCGTCCTGCGCGGCGTGGTCGAGGAGGCGACGGCGGCGTTTCTGAACGTGTTCGACGACTACACGCTCGCGGACCTGATCAAGCCGCACAAAGCGCTCTCGTCCCTGCTCTTTCGCGAGGCCGCCTCCGTCCGCGCCCGCTAGGAGCCGCCCCCGGTCATTCCGGCGACCGCGGCTCGTCCGGGTCGTAGGCCCACTCCTCGTAGGGCCGCGCCAGGCGGGCGAGCCAGGCGCGCACCAGCTCGGCGTGATGTGCCTCCTCCGCGGCGAAGCCGCGGGCGAGGCGGCGGACCTCGTCGGTGGCTCCGGTCTCGGCCAGCCCGGTGAAAAAGGCGACGGCGCGCTCCTCGTTGGCGAGCGCGATCTCGAGCGCGTGGTAGGGGGTCATGAGATAGTGCAGCGCGTCGCCGGCGGAGGTCTCGAGCCCTTCCGCGCCCGGCGCGGCCAAGGCCGGTTTCGCCGCGGCGGCGACGCCGCGCCGGGCGAGGTCGCCGGCCATCGCCTCGGCGTGCTTGCGCTCGAAGCCGGCGAGCTTGCGGAAGAGCGCCGCGACCTCGAGATTGCCGTGCATCTCCATCTGCGCCGCGAACTCCTCATAGCGCTCGGCCGCCTCGACCTCCATGGCCTCGGCGCGCGCG